>SKKM01000087.1 GCA_007121485.1 Wenzhouxiangella sp.
GATCGCTTCGAGACCATTGGCGTGATCCGCAATCCGGCGGACTACGATGCCGGACTGCTCGAGCATTTCCTGACTGAAATCCGGCGCATCCGCGCGCAGTCCACCTGGGACAAGCCCGAACTGGTGGCCTTGTTCAACCGCATGATTCCCGAGTTCCGGCACAAGGAAACCGGGAAGTATCTCGACGCCAGGATGTAGACTGGCGTTTTTCCTGGAACCCGCTTGAAATTACTCCTCCACATCGGCAGCCCCAAGGCGGGGAGTTCCTTCCTGCAGACGGTGTGCGCGCGCTCGCGCTCGGAACTGGCCGCGGCCGGGATTCATTTTTCCGTCGGCACGCCACATGACGAGGAGAGCATGCTGGGTGGTCGGATTTCAGCCGGCAATGCCTTGCATCTGGCACGATTCGTGGCCGAAGGGCAGTGGCACCGCGCCGAGCGTTGGCTGCAGCGGGCGGTCGTCGCCGCCGAAGCTGAAAGCTGCAGCCGCATCCTTCTGTCGAGTGAGTGGCTTCTGGGTAGCCTGGGTGATCAAGGCCGGCTCATCGAGTTTTCCAAACGGCTGAGACAGCTCGGCCATGAATCGCCCGAACTCTTGCTGATTCTGCGTCATCCGGTCGGCCAGTTCATTTCACTCTACAAGCACCGGGCCAAGTCCGGCACGGTCGGCAGTATCGACGAGTGGTCCGAGACCGGTTACCAACTGCCGCAGCGCCTGGCGCAAATCCGGAACCAGCTGGAGGCCAGCGATGCAAATCTGTCCGTGCGCGCTTACGGCAAGGCTTCGGGCTCTCTCGAGGGCCTGTTCTTCCAGGACTGGCTGGGCGTGCCGGTGCCGAAGAGCGCGTCCGGATTGCTGGTCAACCCCTCATTGAGCCTGTCGGAGCTGGTTCTGGTTCGTCATCTCAACGCGATCAGACCCAGCCTGGTCCCGTACCTGTACGACCGCCTGCTGGCGGTCGATCCGGCCCTCAAGAGCGAAGGGCCGGCGATGCAGGCGCATGCGCGCGAGGTCGCCACCCACGCGGTGGCGCAGCATGCGGACGAATGGCAGCACTGGAATCAGCTGCTGCCCGAGTCCGAGCGCTTCGACCTGCCCGAGCCGACCGGCGAACCGGGCCCCGAACCCGGGGAATTGACCCTGTCCAGCGCCCAGTTGGCGGCCCTGACCGGTCTTCTGGCCGATGCGGCCCGCCCCCGGTTCATGCTGAGGCTGTTCTGGACCTCGCGCCTGCGGCCCGCGTTGGCGCGGATCAAGCGGATCGTGCTCCCATGGCATTCTCGGCGCTAGGATTGGAGAACAGATGGGAGAAGCCAATATTTCAGCTGTTCCCGTGCCCTTGCCGGTAACCGTCTCCGAGTCGCAGCTGCGCACGGCCGCCGCGCGCCCGCTTCCGGTGATCGGCACGAATGCCCGCGTGCTGCTGGTCTGTGCCCGGGAAACCCTGTCGTCGGATCAGAAAGCGCTGCTGGAGGCGCTGTGTGCGCAAGTGACGGACTGGGACCGTTTCGTCGCCCAGGCCGAGTTCCGGCTGATCGTCCCGCTGGTCTACCGGCACCTGTCCGCGCTGCCGGACGGCGTGGTGCCGGACAGGGTGCTCAGGGAACTCAAGGACCGGACCTTCCAGATTACCTTGCGCAACCTGTCGATGATCGCGGTGTATCACCGGCTGATCCGGGAGGTGCTGCAGCCGCTGGACGTGCCGTTCCTGTTCTTCAAGGGCGCCGGCCTGGCCTACCGTTATTACCGCGAGCCGGGCTTGCGCCAGTTTCGGGATATCGACGTGCTGATCCCGCGCCGCCACATGGTGACGGTCGGCAAGCGGCTGCGCGAGGCCGGTTACCGGGCCAACAAGCACCCGCTCTGGAGCACCGAGGACGGGCTGCGTTTCGCCCAGCGCTTCGTCGGCATGATGGACTGGGTCTCCCCGGAAGGGGTGTTGATCGAAATGCCCAGTACCCTGGACGGCGACTGGAACCGGCTGCCGACCGAGGAGGTGATCGCGCAGGCCGAGTCGGTCGAGATCGGCGGCATCCGCGTGCCGGTGCCGGCGGACGCGGATTTCCTGTGCTACCTGTGCAAGCATCACAGCCGGCATCACTGGGCGCGCCTGCACTGGATCGCCGACCTGAATGCGATTCTGGCGCATCCGGGTTTCGATGCGGACGCGGTGCTGAAGCGCGCCCGGCAGCGCGGCTTCGAGCGCACGGTCGAGGCGGCGCTGGCGATTCATCGGGCGGTCGCCGAGCCCGAGCCCTGGACGTTCCAGTTCGACGATCCCTTCGCCCACGAGTTGTTCCGTCACTGCCTGGTCAACCAGGAGGGCGACTTCGAGCAGGAACTCGCGCTGCGCGACGCCTTCCCCACCACCAGCATCGACATCGATGAGACGCGCCGTCGTCATCAGAACCGTTTGCTCGCGCGCACGCTCCGGCGTTTCCATCCGCGGCCGGAAGACTTCGAGCGCCGGCCGCTGCCGGCGCGCTGGCATTTTCTCTACTACGTCCTGCGGCCGTTCCTGTACCTGGGACGGCAACAAAACCACGCGGCCGGGCGGGATTGATGCTGCGCCGAGCCGCCACCCGGGTGCTGGAGCCGCTGCTCACGGTCCGGCGCGTGCTGCCCATCCTGTGGGCCAGCGCTCGCTCGCTGGCCATCATCACCAGCATCCTGCTGCTGCTGGAAATCTTCTTCGGGCTGGCGACCCTGTTCCTGATCAAGCGCCTGGTCGATGCGCTGACCACCAACCTGGGCGCGGACGGGCTGACCGGCGGGCTGCAGCCGGTGATGATCGCCGTGATTCTGACCGCCGGCGCGAC
>SKKM01000264.1 GCA_007121485.1 Wenzhouxiangella sp.
CGATGCCCAGAATGCTTTGCATATGCCCGGTCTTGCGGTTTATAATGGGGAACTTTCCACTTTGAAAATTGGACCGAGTTTTAATGCCCAGCGTCAAGGTTAAAGAAAACGAGCCGTTTGAGTACGCCCTGCGGCGCTTCAAGCGTTCCTGCGAAAAGGCCGGCGTGGTCGCCGAAGCACGGCGTCGCGAATTCTTCGAGAAGCCGACCCAGGAGCGCAAGCGCAAGAAAGCGGCTGCGGTCAAGCGGCACCTGCGCAAGCTGTCGCGCGAGCGCGTCAACCGCCGCAGATTGTACTAGGAAGCCTTGACGGCTTTGCGCCGGCATCCACGCCGGCGGCTCCCGCCTTCCCTGCCATGTCCCTCAAAGACCAGCTGCTCGACGATATCAAGCAGGCCATGCGTGCCGGCGACAAGGCGCGCCTGACCACGCTGCGCATGGCCAGCGCCGCGGTCAAGCAGCGCGAAGTCGACGAGCGCATCGCGGCCGACGACGGGGTGGTCCTGGCCACTCTGGAAAAGATGATCAAGCAGCGGCGCGAGTCGGCCGAGCAGTACCGCGCCGGCAACCGGCCGGAGTTGGCCGAAGGCGAAGAAGCGGAAATCGCCATTCTGCAGCACTATCTGCCCGAGCCCCTGTCCGAGGCGGCACTGGTGGCGTTGATCGACCAGGCCATCGCCGACACCGGCGCCAGCGGCATGGCCGATATGGGCAAGGTCATGGGCCGGATCAAGGCACAAGCCCAGGGCCGCGCCGACATGGGCCAGGTCTCCAGTCTCGTTCGGGCGCGCCTGGCCGGCTGAAGGCCGGTCGCCGGTAGCTGACCGGTGCCCGGTCGCATTCCCGAGGATTTCATCGAATCCCTGCTCGAGCGGGTCGACATCGTCGACATCATCTCGGCGCGCGTGGCCCTGAAACCGGCCGGGCGCGGCGAATTCAAGGGCCTGTGCCCATTCCATGACGAGAAAACCCCGTCCTTCACCGTCAGTTCGGCCAAGCAGTTCTACCACTGCTTCGGCTGCGGCGCGCACGGCACGGCCGTGGGCTTCGTGATGGCCTACGACGGCCTGGAATTCCCGGCCGCGATCGAGGAACTGGCCCACACCGCCGGCCTCGAAGTCCCGCGCGAGGCCGGCCTGGAGCCGCGCCAGCGCCACGACCGCCTGTACGAGGCCCTGGCCGCCGCGCAAAGCTGGTTCCGACGCCAGCTGGGCTTGAGCGAAGCGGCCCGCAGTTACCTGAAATCCCGCGGTTTCGACAAGGCCACGGTCGACGAATTCGGCATCGGCTATGCCCCGGATGCCTGGCAGGCCCTGGGCGACGAACTGGGCCGAACCGGCTTCAGCGCCACCGAACTGGAACGCGCCGGGCTGGTCAGCAGCGGCCAGGGCCGCGTCACCGACAAGTTCCGCGACCGCGTGATGTTCCCCATCCACGACCGCCGCGGCCGGGTGATCGCTTTCGGGGGGCGCTCTTTAAGCGATCGCGGACCGAAGTACATGAACTCGCCGGAGACCCCGGTCTTCCACAAGGGCCGCGAGCTGTACCGGCTTTACCAGGTACGCCGCGGCGGTCTGCCCGAGCGCATCCTGGTGGTCGAGGGCTACATGGACGCCGCCGCCCTGCACCAGTTCGGCTTCACCGATGCCGTGGCCACGCTCGGCACCGCGGTCACGCCCGATCACCTGGACCTGCTGTTCAAGGCCACCCCGGGGGTGGTGTTCTGCTTCGACGGCGATCGCGCCGGGCGCCAGGCGGCCTGGCGCGGACTGGAGACCGCCCTGCCCCTGATGAAGGACAACCGCGAGGTCCGCTTCTTCTTCCTGCCCGAGGGCGAGGATCCGGACAGCCTGGTGCGCTCCGGCGGCGCGGATGCCTTCACCCGGCAGCTCGACCGCGCCCGGCCGCTGTCGCAGGTGTTTTTCGACGAGCTGTGCGCTCAGGTCGACATGAAGAGCCTGGATGGACGGGCCCGCCTGGTCGCCCTGGCCGAACCTTACCTGGACAAACTGCCCGCAGGCCCGTTTGCCGGGCTGATGCGGAGCGAACTCCAGCGCCTCAGCGGGCAGCGCAGCCTGGGCAGCGGCGCGCAGATTCCGAGTACTGCGGCCATCCCGGCGCGGAGCGGCGAGGACCGTTCGCTGACGCCGGTGCAGTACGCTGTGGCGCTTCTGGTGCAGCGGCCGGAACTGGCCCGGGGCGACGGGGTCTTCCTGCTGGGGATCAGTGCGCCGGTCAAGGGACTGGATTTCCTGCGCGAACTGGTTGACTTTTGCTCAGAAAAACCCCACCTTTCCACGGCTAAGCTTTTGGAGTTGTGGCGAGAGCGACCGGAATCGCCCTGGCTGGCCCGTCTGGCAGCCCAGGAGCTGTGCGATCCGGAAGCCATGCCGCAGGCTTTGGCCGACACCATGGCCCGGATTCGTCTTCGCCAGGTCAAGGAGCGAGTCCGCGAGCTCCAGCAGGCCCAGCTGGTTGAAGGGGGGCTGGATGACGACAGAACCGCTGAACTGCGCGAGCTTTTGAGCTTGCGTCTCGATAACCGCCAGGATTAAGGCAAGCACTCTTTTATGGAAAACACACCGCGACCGTCACAGCTCAAGCAACTGATCGAAAAAGGCCGTGAGCAGGGCCAGTGGCTGACCTACGCCCAGGTCAACGACCACCTGCCCGACGACATCGTCGATCCGGAGCAGATCGAAGACATCATCAACATGATCAACGACATGGGGATCAAGGTCTTCGAGGAAGCGCCCGAAGACGCCGATGCCCTGATCCTGAATGATGCCGCCAGCGCCGACACCGACGACGAAA
>SKKM01000182.1 GCA_007121485.1 Wenzhouxiangella sp.
AACACCGCGAATGCAGCCATCACCTCGATCAGGGTGAAGCCGCGCTGGCGGCGGCCCGGGCGGGGAGCCGGCATCCTCATCGGTTGCGCCACTCCTCGCGCTCGCGGTCGCGGCTGATCTCGCCGGTCAGCCAGGCCACCGCAATGTGCCACTCGCGCTCCTGCGCCGTGAGCACCACCCGGCCGCCGGTCGAAGCGCCGTCGGGAAAGAAGCGGATGCCGCCCACGCCTTCCCCGGTCAGCTCCGAACGCGCCGTGTCGAGCGTGATCTCCAGCCCCTCGGGCAAGGCGACCGGCGCCTGTCCGGCTGCGGTCCAAGTGCGGGTATTGGTATCGACCATGAACACCTGCTGCTCACGCTTGATGATGGCCTGGCCACGGGTGTGACGCAGGCCGGCAATGATTTCGCGCTCGGCGTTGCGGATTTCGGCCCCGGCGACCGAGCGGCTGACCGAGATGCCAACCACGCCGAACAGCAGCGTCACCAGCATCATCACCACCATCAGCTCGACCAGCGAAAAGCCCCGCGCCGCGGAGCGGATACCAGGCTTTCGGCGAATCATCGACAAGCGCGATGCCCTGCCAGAGCCTGCCTCAATCCCAGTTGGTGATCATCGCGTCGGCGCCCTGACCACCTGCCGAGCCGTCCCGGCCGTAACTGAAGATGTCAAAGGAACGGTGCTGGCCCGGAAAGCGGTACTGGTAGGGATTGTCCCAGGGATCACGCAGGTTGGAGGCGTTGACGTAGGGCCCGTTCCAGTTGCGCACGTTGGACGGGCGCTCGACCAGTTCGCGCAGTTCGCGCGGGGCCCGGCCCGTGTCCAGGTAGAACTCGTCGACGGCCATGGACAGGCGCTGGATTTCCGCCTTGGCTACGCGCACGTTGGCGTCCTCGCCGCGCTGCATGATGTTGGGCACCACCAGGCCTGCGATCAGGCCAAGGATCACCAGCACCACCAGCAACTCGATCAGGGAGAAACCCTGCTTGGTTTTCAGGTTCATCGTCGTTCTACCTTGCTCTTGACAGTTCGGGTCCCATCGACCCCTTTACACGTACACGATCACACGATCAGTTCATTGATGCTCAGGATGGCCATCAGCACCGACATCACGATGACGCCGATCAGCAGGGCCAGACCCAGCGTCATCACGGGCACCAGCATGGACATCAGCCGGTCGATTGTGACCTTGACCTCGCGATCATAGGTGTCGGCCACCTTGAGCAGCATCTCGTCCAGCTTGCCGGTTTCCTCACCGACATTGACCATCTGCAGCGCCAGGCGCGGGAAATGATCGTTGGCGGCCAGGGCCCGGGCCAGCGGCGATCCGGTCTTGACCTGCTTGGCGGCTTCGGCCACGTCTTCGGCGAGCACCGTGTTACTCATGACATTTTTCGCGATCGAAAGTGCCGACAGCAGCGGCACGCCGTTGACCAGCAGCGTGCCGGTGGTGCGGGTCAGGCGCGCGGTCTCGATCTTGGCGATGATGTCGCCCAACCAGCGCGTGGCCAGGAAACGCGCGTCCCAGCGCCGGCGCGTGGCGGCATTGCGCATCTGTCCGCGGAACCACAGCACCAGCACCAGCGCGGTGCCGATCAGCGCCCACCAGTAGTTCTGCAGCACATCGCCGACGCCGACCACGACCCGGGTCAGCGTTGGCAGATCGCCGCCGAAGTCCTCGAACATCGGCGTGAACTGCGGGATCACGTAGACCATCAGCAGGATCAGCGAGGCGATCGCCAGCACCACCAGCAGGATCGGGTAGATCAGCGCCGAGACCACGCCGTCTTTCAGCTCCTTGGCGCGCTCCAGGTATTCGGCCATGCGCGCCAGGGTCTGGTCCAGCGAACCGCCGATCTCGCCGGCCCGGACCATGTTGACGTAGAAGCGCGAGAACTGGCCGTGGCGCTGCTCCAGGCCTTCGGACAGCGAACCGCCCTCGCGCACGTGATTGCGAACCTTTTCGACCGTGTCCTTGACCCGGTCGTTCTCTGCCAGCTCGCCGAGAATCCCCAGCGAGCGGTCCAGCGGCAGGCCGGCGCCGAGCAGGGTCGACAATTGCTGGGTCAGGTCGCCGACTTCGCGCTGGTTGAGGTTGCGGCGACCGCGCAGCAGGTTCTCCAGGCGAAAGCCGCTGCCGATCTCGCGCGCCGACAGCGGGATGTTGCCCATCTCCTGCAGGCGGGCGATGACCAGGTCCTGGCTGGGCGCCTCCATTTCGCCGGTCAGGGTGGCGCCGGTGGGCGTGACCGCCTTGTATTCGAACAGGGCCATGACGCTTGCGCTCAGGCTTCCTGGGTCACGCGCAGGACTTCTTCGGCCGAAGTCTCGCCGGACAGCGCCTTCAACAGCCCGTCCTCGTACATGGTGCGCATGCCCTCGGCGCGGGCCTGGCGCTCGATCTCGGTCGAGGTGGCGTGCTTCATGACCATGCGCCGGATTTCGTCACTCATCAGCAGGATCTCGTGGATGCCGGTACGACCCTTGTAGCCGGTCGGGCTGGCCTCGGAACTGCCGGGGCGGTACAGCGTCACCGGATCGACGTCGGTCAGGGCGCGCAGGCCGAGTTCCTTGACGAACTCCGGCAGCGCCTGGTAGGCCTCGCGGGTCTCCGGATCCAGACGCCGGACCAGGCGCTGGGCCATGATGGCGTTGACGGTCGAGGTCAGCAGGTAGTCCTCCACGCCCATATCGAGCATGCGGGTCACGCCGCCGGCCGCGTCGTTGGTGTGCAGGGTCGACAGCACCAGGTGCCCGGTCAGGGCCGACTGGATGGCGATCTTGGCCGTTTCCAGGTCGCGCATTTCCCCGA
>SKKM01000039.1 GCA_007121485.1 Wenzhouxiangella sp.
CCGGCCGCGCGTTCGGCCGGGGCCGGCAGGGCGAGAATGTCTTCGCGGACCGGGTTGCCGCAGTGCTCGGCATTTTTCAAAACGCCGGGAAACCCGCTCAGGCTGCGCCTGGCCAGCGGCCGGAGCAGGCGGTTGGTCAGTCCGGCCACGGCGTTCTGTTCATGGATGACCAGGGGCACGCCCATCAGGCGTGCCATGAGACCGCCGGGCCCGGCCACGTAGCCGCCCATGCTCAGCACGCACTGGGGCCGACAGCGGCGAAAGATGGCCCGCGCCTGCAGCATGGCGCGCAGCGCGCGCAGCGGGGCGGCCAGCCAGCCGCCCAGTCCGCGACCGCGCAAACCGCTGATTCCGATCCGCTCCAGGCTCAGGCCCGCCGCCGGCACCAGGCGGTTTTCCAGGCCGTGCGGGGTACCCAGCCAGCTCACCTCGGCACCCCGGGCGACCAGCGCGCGGGCCACGGCAAGACCGGGGAAGATATGCCCGCCGGTGCCGGCCGCCATGATCATGATGCGCGGCGCGCTCATACCGTCCACCGCTCGCGCCGGCGCGGCCGGCTCAGGGTTTCGCACTGCAGCTCCCACTGGATGCGCACCACCAGGGCAATGGCCAGAATGGTCATCAACAGGCTGGAGCCGCCGGACGAGATCAGCGGCAGGGTCAGGCCCTTGGTCGGCAGCACGCCCAGGTTGACGCCGATGCTGACCAGCGACTGGATGCCCAGCCACAGCGCCACGCCCCAACAGATGAAGGCCTGGAACGGTCTTTCCATGCGCTGGGCAGTGATCCCGACCTGCAGCATGCGCCCGATCAGCGCGCCGAACAGCAGCAGTACCACCGCAATGCCGATCAGTCCGAACTCCTCGGCCAGCACGGCAAAGATGAAGTCCGTGTGGGCTTCGGGCAGGTAGAACAGTTTCTGCACGCTGGCGCCCAGGCCTACGCCGGTGATCTGGCCGCGGCCAACGGCGATCAGCGCCTGGGTCAGCTGGAATCCGGCGTTGAACGGGTCGGCCCAGGGATCGACGAAGGTCATGACGCGCTGGAAGCGGTACGGCTCCAACGCGGCGAAACCGAACAGCGGCAGGCTGCAGGCGCCGAGCACGAAGATGTGCCGCCAGGCCGCCCCGGCCAGCCAGACCATGCCGCCCACGATGGCCGCGATCACGACCGCCGAGCCCATGTCGGGCTGCTTGAGCAGGATGACGCCGAGCAGGCCGGCCGCCAGCAGCGGCTTGAGGGCATCGATGAAGCGCGCCCGATGCAGCTCGGGCCGCCGGGCCAGGTAGCCGGCGACGAAAATGATGATCAGCAACTTGACCGCTTCGACCACCTGGAAGCGCACCAGGCCCAGGTTGATCCAGCGCGTCGAGCCGTTGACCTCGTGGCCGAGCCCCGGGATGAAAGGCAGCAGCAGGATGGCGACGGAGAGCAGCAGTCCGTAGCCGGAAACCGCTTCCAGGTGGCGGCTGCTGATGAAGCGCAGGCTGGTGGCCAGGGCCACGCCCAGGGCGATGAAGATCAGGTGGCGGCTGACGAAATGCCAGGCCGATACCGAGAAACCCTCGGCGATGGCGATGGAGGTGGACGCCACCATGATCACGCCGATGGCCAACAGGCCGATCGCCGGCAGCAACAGGTAGGGATCGAGCCCGACCGAACGGGGAGAGTCTTTCCAGCGCTGTGCCTGCCTGATCGCGTTCATCGCCCCCTCACCGGATTTTCAGCGTGGCCAGGCTGGCCAGGACCAGCATCACGGAGATGATCCAGAAGCGCACGATCACCTTCGGCTCGGGCCAGCCCTTGAGCTCGAAGTGATGATGAATCGGCGCCATGCGGAAGATGCGCTTGCCGGTGAGCTTGTACGACGTCACCTGCAGGATCACCGACAGGGTCTCGATGACGAAAATGCCGGCCATGACGACAAACACGATCTCCTGGCGCACGGCGACCGCCACCAGCCCCAGCGCCGCGCCAACCGCCAGCGCGCCGATGTCGCCCATGAACACCGAGGCCGGGTAGGTGTTGAACCACAAAAACCCCAGCCCGGCTCCGGCCAGCGCGCTGCAGAAAATGGCCAGCTCGCCGACCCCCGGCACGTGCGCGATCTGCAGATAGTCGGCAAACACCGCGTGCCCGGTGGCGTAGGCGAAGATGCCGAGCCCGGTGGCGACGAAGACCGCCGGCATGATCGCCAGGCCGTCGAGTCCGTCGGTCAGGTTGACCGCGTTCGACGAGCCGACGATGACGAAATAGGCCAGGACGATGAAACCGAAGCCCAGCGGAATCGCGATGTCCTTGAAAAACGGGACGAACAGCTGGGTGTTGGCGGGCACGTCGGCGGTGTAGTAGAGAAACACGGCCACAGTCAGCGCGGCCAGCGACTGCAGCAGGTACTTCCAGCGCGCCGGCAGCCCGTCGCTGCTCTTGTCGCGCAGCTTGAGATAGTCGTCGACGAAGCCGATCAAGCCGAAGGCCACGGTCACGAACAGCACGGTCCACACGTAGCGGTTGCCGAGGTCGGCCCACAGCAGGGTGCTGATCACGATCGCGACCAGGATCATCGCGCCGCCCATGGTCGGCGTACCCGCCTTGACCTGGTGGCTGTCCGGGCCCAGTTCGCGAATCGGCTGTCCGTACTGGCGCTCAGCCATGTGGCGAATGAAAAAGGGGCCGATGATCAGGGACACCGCCATGGCGGTGAGCGCGGCCATGATGGTGCGGAAGGTGATGAAGCCGAACAGGGCGACGTCGCGGGCGAGGAACTGTTCGAACAGCCAGACCAGCA
>SKKM01000306.1 GCA_007121485.1 Wenzhouxiangella sp.
AGTTCGAGGTCGGCTTCGCCCCGGCCCTGCTGCTCAAGGACCTGAAGATCTGCCGCAGCCTGTGCGAGGACGTCGATTTCGAATCCGGCGTGGTGCGCCAGGCGATCGAGGACTACAGCGCGCTGGTCGACTCGGGCGATACCGGCAAGGACATCTCGGCGCTGATCCGGCTCAAGCGGCAGTAGCCGTCGGGACCAATGAGGCTGGCGCGCTCGCGCTACATTCGCCCGCCCCGCACCAGCCGTAAGGCGTGGCTGCCGGCCTGAGCTCGGGGCTGAAGGGCGCCCTGGTCAAAATCCACGACCCAAACCTGGCCACCCTCACTGTGGACCGGAGATGAAGTCCAGAAGCCGCCTCCCTGACTGTCAGGGAAGACCGTGCCGTTGATCGCCGGGTCGTGACAGCGGGTCTCGACAATCGAACTTAGCTCGTTGCGGTTGGGCAGTCGCCAGTCGGACTGACCGGAGATCTCGGCCTGGTCGGCAACGTTGAGTGCTGCGGCCCAGTCCAGCAGCTCAGGCTCACCGCTGCAACCGCTGCCGGTCCACTCCTGACCGATGGCGCAGCGCGTCCAGACCAGCTGGGTCGGGCGATGCCGCACCGTGCCATCGCCGAAGTCGAAGAAGGCCTCGCTCGGCGTGGCGGCCGGGATGGCCAGGTTCTCGCTACCCTGGCACTCGGCCAGGGCTGGACCGGTCAGGCTAAAGGCCAGTGCCAGAGAAGCCAGTCGGATGCTGGTGTTCACTTTCCATGTCGCTTGCCTGATCATCAGCGTACCTCCCGCACCAGCCGGATCCGCCCGGCCGTGGTCTTGAGTTCGGTCCGGATCGAGCCATCGTTGAAGTCCACCGTCCAGGCCGAAACCGGGTCGGCCGCCGCCGGCGTGGCCGTCCAGTACCAGCCGGCGCCGAGCGGGAAGAAGACCGAGTCCAGGGCCGGGGTGGTTCTTCCGGCATGAACGATGCTGGCCAGCTCCGGTCGAGTCGGCAGGCGCCAGTCGCTCGCACCACACATTCTGAGCTGGTTGAATGCAGCCACGTAGGCGCTCACATCGCAGGGACTGCCCTGGCAAATGCCGCCGTCGGCCTGGCCCGACACACCGCCGTTGCCGCTGCCGTCCGCGTTGAACCAGCTGTAGGTATGGGCAAAGTGACCCAGATCGCCGGCATCGTCGACCTTGGCCTCCCAGATCAGCCCGGTGTAGTTGTCACGCACGCAGGCCCAGGCCGGGGCTGAAGCAGGCAGTTCCTCGCCGTCCGGATCGAGCTTGGTCCAGTCGAAGCCGGCCTCGCCCGTGCCCAGCTTGTTCAGCCGACCCGCTGCCGCCAGCGCATCCCGGCCGAACTCCGCGTCCTGGCCGGGCAGCCCCGGCACCGGGCAGTCGCCTCCGGCGCAAGCAAGGATGCCGGTGTCGTTGATCTGCCCCAGCGCGCATCGGGCAATGCCGGCCACGCCGTGGCTGATCTGGAAGCGGTCGCGGAAGATGCCGCAGCCGTCGACTCGATCCGGGACCGGTGGTTCGCCCTTCTCCTCGACTTCCAGCACCACGTCGGTCAAGGCCACGGTCGCGACCGTATCGGCCGCGGCACCGACCAGGGCGGCGGCGAAGGTCAAGCCCGTACCCGATGCGATCCCCTCCAGCGGGATACGAATCTCGCCGTTGCTGAAAGTGACCCCGTCGCCGAAGTTGAAGCCGGCGGGCGCGGCCGCGGCATTGGCCGCTGAACTGGCGCCTGCGCGCCAGCTCGCGGCCACGCTGAAACCGCCGGGGCCGGTGATGTGGACGTCGAAGGCTTCCGGAATGAAGCTGCCCGTTGAGCCGAATTGCGGCAGCTGGGTCAGGCGCAGGCGCAGCGCCTGCAATCCCTCCGGCGCTTCGAAGCCCTGGCTGAGTCCTGCGTGAAAGGCGCCGCCCTTGGCGATCAGGGCTGCACCGTTGACTACGTTGACCGAACCCGACGGCACCGTGCCGGTCGGCGAGACCTCCACCGTCCAGCCCGTCAGGCCCTGGCCGAAGTCGCCGTTGGGCAGGGGAATATCAATCACCTTCGGATGGTCAGCCAGTGCAGAGGTCGCCATGACCAATGCCGCCAGAAGACTGGTTCTGAATCGAGCCTTGAATCGAGCATTCATCGAATGTTCTCCCGGCCGTCTCACAGAGCCCCCACACCACCGCGCAAACCGCATTTGTCGGGGACAAACGATCCCACGGCGATGTTCTTGGCCAGTTTTCTGACCAGTTGCAGTCCCGCGTCGGGCGCAACTTCCTTGCCATTCAGTCCGTCGACGACCAGGCCCATGACCTGGGAGAAAAAGTCAGCGCTGGTCCCCCCGATCTGGGAACCCATGCCCCCTGCGGCACCACCGAAGTCGCTGACCAAACCAATCCCGCCCACTACGCTTCCCGCCACGTCGGACGCGGATTGATCGCTCAAGGCATAGAGCATGGTGACCAGCAGGCTCACGATTTCTCCCCCCTTGCAGGCCAGTGCGGCATATTCGATAGCCGCGACCTCACCGGTCGGATCCACCAGGTTGACCGGGTCATTGTGGACGTAGGCATAGTGCCAGGGCGCCTGCGGATCGGGCTCGGCGAAGCGCGCGGAATCCGGCAGGTAGGTGCGGGCGCGGTAGTAACCCAGGCCGGCGGGCAGGTCGAACTCCCGGCCGCTGTAGCGCAGGGCGTCGTCCAGCGATGGCGGCGGACCTGACAGCTGTCTTCCCCAGGCGTCGTAACTGAAGCTGACCGGCACGCCGCCGTGCGGTACCGCTTCCCGCACGCTGCCGATGTGGTCGGTCAGCAGCCAATGAATCTGGCCGCCGCGCTCTTCGGCAAGCGGGCGATCCAGGACGCGCGTTTGCAGGCGACGCCAGACGACGTTGCCGCCGTCGTCCAGCGCCACGATGGGATTCTGGCCGTCGTGAACATAGTGGCGCCGAGTTCCGTTGAAGGCGGCGCCGACTCGCCAGCCCTGCGGTGAATGGCTGTAGGTGGCCAGGTCCAGCACGCTGCCGTTGCCGGCCTGGCGCGTGATGCCGGCCAGGCGCAGGTCCAGGTCACGCTCGAAGATCAGTTTCTCGCCGCTGCCGAGCGCGGTGCGCTCGGTCATCAGGCCCGCCGCGTCGTAGCTGTACTGGTAGAGATTGTCCTGCAGCAGCAAATGCCCGCTGTCATCGGAATAAGAGAGCACCGCAATGCCATTGCCCGGCTTGTTGAGCCAATTGCCGGCCCCATCCCAGCTGATGACGCCGTCGGAATCCTCGATCAACCAGGCGCGGCCGTCGAACAGGTAGTCGTGCACGCCGCTGTTGTCCGTTCGCTGCACCACCCGGCCGCGCTCGTCGCGGACCATGCTGATCTCGTGCAGGGTCGAGCCGTCGGCGTGCAGATGACGGATGGTTTGCAGCGAAGTGATGCAGCTGGAACAGCCGTACTCGAACACCGTGCGCGGGCCGGGATCGGTTCCGGCAAGATCGGCGTAACGGCGGATTTCCAAAAGCAGGCCCGCGGGATTGACCTCGAACTCCACGCGCTTTTCCAGCACGCCCGCGCCGCGCTGCTGGGCCGCGGTCATCTGGTTCAGCCCGTTGTACTCGTACTCGGTGATGCCGCCGGCCGAGTCGGTGACTTTCGCCACATTGCCGCTGAGATCGTATTCGTATTCGACCCACCAGTCCGGGCCTCCGGGCGCGCTGTGCGCGACGCGCCTGAGCTGCCCCGTGGGCCAGTATTCGAAGCGCTGCGTGCCGTCCGGTCCGGAGGTCTCGGTCAGCTGGCCGACGGCGCTGTAGCTCAGTTCGATTTCGCGTGAGCTGTCCGGCCAATGGGCCCGGACCATCCTGCCGCCGTCGTCATAGTCGAATTCGACGACCTGCGCATTGCGGTTGGTCGAGCGAGTCACCTGGCCCAGCCCGTTGTATTCATAGGTCCTGGCCGCGCCGCGCTCGTCCAGGCTGGCACTCAACAGGTTCTGCGCGGTGTACTGCCACCGCCGCGTTTCACCGATGGCGTCCGTCTTCTGAACCGGCTGGCCGGACTCGATCAGCACTTCGATGCGACCGCCCAGGGGGTCTGTCGCCGCAAGCAGTTCGCACGCTTCGCTGTACTCGCGCTGCCAGATGTTGCCCTGGGGATCGGTGAAGCTGGTCCACTGGCCCGGGCAATCGCCATAGCCCCACTGCCAGAGGGTGCCGTCCGGCAGCGTGCGGCTGAGTTCATTGCCGATGGGGTCGAAAGTCCGCAGCGTGTCGTTGCCGCCGGCATCGGTGAACCGAGTCAGATTGCCGTCTTCATCCCAGGTCCAGGCCTGCTCGGCAAAGGCGGCGCCGTCGTACCAGTCGCGCTGCAGGATGATCAATCCGCGCTCGTCGAAGAAGCGCTGGGTCTGGAAGCCGCGCGGATCGAAAACGGTCTGCAGGTTCGCGCCGGAATCGAAGCCCAGAATGCTGCACCCCTGCAGCGTGGCGATGTCGCCGTCAGCCGGACAATGCGCGATCATGCGTCCCTCATCATCGAAGATCATGCGGGCGATCGGATGACCGAGCTGATCGTACAGCGCGGTGAGGTGATGCGGGTGCAGCGCGTCGCTGTACTCGAATGTGCTCACGCCGCCCGCCAGATCGGTGACCTGGACCAGGTTGCCGGATTCATCGTAGCCGTATTGAACCCTGCCCCGCGGCGCCCCCGCTTCGACCGGCGGCAACAGGATTTCGATCACCCGGCCTTCGGCATCGCGACCGAAGTCGATACTTGGACCCCAGGAACTCACGATCCCATCCTCGCTGACGGTGATGACCCCGCCGAGCACGTCCCGAATCTCAAGCAAGCCCTGAGTTTCGCTGATCAGGTAGACCACGCCCTCCCGGGTCTCCAGCTCCCACAGACTGGGGTTGTAGGGGATGATGAAATTGAGAAATCCAGTGCCCCAGTTCCATAGCCGGTCAGGGCCATCGGCCGGACGCAGGCGGTCCGTCACGCCCGGGTCGGGTCGGAAGTTCACGTCGTACTGACCCAGGGCCGGAAAACTGGCCGGGACCGGATCGAAACTGAAGCCGACCCGCACGCCATCCGGACGCGTGACATACACGCGCGTATCGAAATCGTAGGGCTGAGTCAGCATGAGCGAGGCGAAATCGTCGCCGTAAACATCGCGGGCCGAATCGCTGACGCTGGCGTTGAGACTGAAATGCCAGCCGGGGCCCAGATCACCGCCCGAAGTCCCGTGGGCACCGGCCTCCAGCGAGTCATAGCTGCGGCCGATGGACAGCGGGAAGCCACCCAGCGAAAGACCGACATCCTGGGTGGCAAAGCGCACGCGACCCGGCTTGACGCCCGAGCCGGCATTGAGCGTGAACTCGATGCCGCCGGTCTGCATGCCGTCGCTGCCAATGACGCGAACGCGATAGTCACCGGCCGCCAGCGCGGTGGGGTCGAACGTCGCCACCGCCTGCTGCGCGACCGGTCCGCTGCCCTGGGCGATGAGAACAGGTTCACCCGCACTGCCGCGGATCAGTTCGACCGTCCAGGTCAGCGCCTGCGGCGTGTCGTCATCGATGCTCACAACGATGGGCACCGGCTGGTTGTGGACGGAATCCGGCAGCGGTGAGAACAGGGTCACCACGGGGCGCTGCTCATCGTTGCAGTCGGCCACCTGCAGGGTTCGGGACGCCGTGCCGGTCAACCCGCTGGGATCGGTGGCCTCGGCCAGGGCCGGGATCAGGCCGGCCTGCGGCGGCGTCCACAGGTGGCAGCGCGCCGGATCCAGGCTGCGGACTTGACCGTCGATCAGCAACTCCAGCGTGCTGATTCCCACGTTGTCCGTGGCTTCGACGCAGACCCTGACCGACTCGCCACGGCAGGCGGGTTGGCGTTCAACCAGCACGGTGACCGAGGGGGGTTCCAGATCGGCCAGTAGCGTGAGTTGGAAGGCGAACTCCGCGCGGCCGCCCCAGCCATCCACCACCTCCAGCGCGATGGGATAAACCGCCGGCGTCGCGCCGACCGTGTTCCAGTTCAGCCAGCCGATAGCGGGATGCAGGGTCATGCCGGGCGGGCCTTGAAGCAGCCGGAAGCTGAGCGGATCGCCATCGGCATCGGAAGCCAGGATGCGGGTGCTGTAGAACTGGCCGGCCATCACGCTGGTCGGCGGATTGGCGCTGATCACCGGGTCGGAGTTGGCGGCGCGCACCTGGATCTGGAAGCTCTGGTTGGCGACGGCGCCCTGGGGATCGCTGGCCTGCAGGCTGACCGCCACCTGGGCCGGCTGGGGCGCGGTCGGCACCCAGCTGACCAGCCCGCTGGCCGCATCAACCGTCATGCCCGCCGGCGCATTGGCGAGCGACCAGCTCAAGGGTTGGAACTCGGGGTCGATGGCCTCGGCAGCGTACTGGTACAGCGCACCGATGCGGGCCGAGGTCACCGGCGTGCTGACGAAATACGGCGGCTGATTGGGCAGGCTCGCCAGCACCTGCAACTCGAAGCGCTGCCGCGCTTCCAGGCCGTTGCCGTCAACCGCCAGCAGTTCGACCACCCGCGTACCCAGGTCGGCCAGCCCGGGCACCCAGGTGACCAACCGGGTCGTGGGATCGAGCTGCATGGTGGCCGGCGCCTCGACCAGGCTGACCAGCGGCGCCGCGCCGCCGCCGTGATTGAGGGAATAAACGTAGCGGTATTGCGTGCCGACCGCGGCGAAGCCCGGCGGCACGCTGGCAAACGCGGGGCCCGCCGGAGTGCTGGCCGGCTGACCGACGAACAGGGTCCAGGCCTGACTGGCCTCGCCGCCGCGCCCGTCCTCGACCCGCAACACCACGCTGTGCTGACCGGGCTGGGCCAGTGCCCAACTGACGTGTCCACTCGTCGCATCGACCTGCATTCCGGTCGGCGCCACGCTCAGGCTGAAGCTGAGCGGATCGCCATCGGCATCCACGGCCGCGGCGGCATAGTGGTAGCTCGCGCCGGTGGACACCTGGACAACCGGTGTGGATACGAACACCGGCGGCGAGTTGAAACTGGCGTCGACCACCTGCAGGGTAAAACCCTGGCGGGCCGTGCCGCCGCGGCCGTCGGAAACCTCGATCAGCACCTCGACATTGCCAGTCTGCGCCGGCGTCCAGGACAGGGTGCTGCCGCTCAGACTCATGGCCGCAGGCCCGACCAGCAACGCGAAGCTCAGCGGATCGCCGTTGCCGTCGGCGGCGCCGATGACATAGTCCCAGGCCTGGCCCTGGTTGGCGCGCGTATCCGGCACGCTGGTGAAATACGGCGGCTGGTTGACCGGCGCGATCCAGCGCGGGGTGAAGTCGATCGGCCCGCGCTGGGGATTGGCCAGGGCCAGCTCGCGCAATGGCGACAGCGACCCGGCCGCCAGCGTCTCCCCGGCCGGCACGATCACCGCGTAGGCTTCGCCTTGCGGCGTGAAGCCATCGGCATTGAGCAGGCCAAGGGAGGGGTCGGCGTCACCGCCCACGGCCATCAGCACCGGGCCGGAAAGCGCACTGCCCGGGTTGAAGGCCTGAACCTCCACCAGCAGACGCTCATTGGCGCGGTCATGGGTGGTGGCGGCAAAGCGCGCCTCCAGCAGCATCGAGGCATCGCCGAGGTCGGACCAGGGGTCGTCGGCGTCACCGCCGCCGACGAGCAGCAGCTCATCCTGCGCCGGGCCGCAGCGGTCGGCAGCCATCAGCTGCAGAACGTTGACACCCGTCGCCAGTTCGACGGTGGCGAAGAAGGAGCCCGAGGCGTCCAGCAGATCAACCGGACGCTCGTCGATCCAGACATCCAGCACGGGCTGGAAGGCGTTGACCGGAATCACCCGGCCGCTGAGCACCAATGGTGTGCCCGCCGGCAGCACCGTGCCGGCACCCGGCAAGAGCCCGACAAAGCGCGGCGGGATCGGAATACCGTCGATGGTGGCGCAGGCCGGATCACGTTCCGGACTCTGGGTGCGATAGGTATTGTGCAGCTGCCAGCTGTTCTCCTCGACGAAAGGAATGCTCCAGTCGTTGTTGATGTTGTTGATGTGGTAGTGGTGCTGGTTCCACACTGGCCGCGAATCCACCCAGCGGCCGGGATGACCGATGACGAAAATGCCGTTGCGTCCGGCGGTCACGATCTCGGCCTCGCCATTGCCGGTGACATCGGCCAGCGTCGGGTACTCGACAATCGTGCCGGATGCGGTCCAGGGCTCGTTGAACAGGCGCTTGCCATCGGCGCCGTTGATGATCAGGAAACCATCCTCGGAGCCGTTCCAAAGAATCTCCCAGGCGCCGTTGCCGGTCAGGTCCTGGGCCGCCACGCCGGAGGCCGAGGCGGTGGTGTCACCCACGTCCTGTTCCCAGACCAGATTGCCCTGGTGGTCGAGCACCATCATCAGGTGATTCCAGATGAAGAAGCCGCTGCGGACCGCCGAGGCGGTAACCAGGTTGACCTGGCCATCGCCGGTGACATCGGCCACGGTGATCGGGCTGGGCCGGTACAGGTCGGTGCGGTTGGTCTCGTAGCGCCACAGCACCGAACCGTCGTCGCGCAGCGCCTCGATCACGTGACCCCAGTTGATGATGATCTCCGGCCGGCCATCGCCGGTCAGGTCAGCCACGGCCGGACCGCCGAAGGTGCCGTGGGTGTTTGGCGAACCGATCGGATCGGGCAACGTGCGTGACCAGGCCGTTTCGCCGCCGTTGAAGTAGTCGATGACCTCAAGGGTCCAGCCATGGGCGACAACGATGTCGAGAATGCCGTCGCCGGTGATGTCGGCCAGCAGGGGCACGGTCGGCCAGCGACCGCCCAGGGCGCGGCTGAAGACGGTGTCGCCCTGGTGGTCGAGGACGTAAAGATCGCCGCTGTAGGCCGAGACCACGATTTCCGGCTCGGGTCCGAGGTCGAGATTGCCGATGCTCGGCCCGCCCCAGCCAAAGCTTTCACCCGGCTCATACGAGACCACATCCGGATTGCTCCACAGCAGCTGACCGTCGTGGCGGAAGGCGAAGGTGCCTTCGCGGCCGGTGACGACGATCTCGGCCTTGCCGTCGCCGGTCAGGTCGGCCAGTGCCGGCTCTGCGGCCGGGCCGACCAGATCGCTGGTCCACTGGATCGGCGTGCCGTCGCCGGCGTCCTGGCCGTCGCCGCGGTAGACGTACAGCCGCCCGTTGACGCCTGGCGCGACCAGTGACACCACGCCATCACCGTTCAGGTCGCCGATGGCGACCGTGGTGAGAAATCCTGTGCCCGTCGCGCCGGGCAGGGTTTCCTGACCGGTGGTGTCATACCAGATGATCTCGGGCATGTAGCTGAAGAAGCCATCCGGATCGACCTCGAAGGCGTCGATACGCGCAGCCGCCACGGCCACCTGGACCACGTGCGGCCCAGCGCCCAGATCGGGGAAGTGCAGCGCGGTGGGTTGGGCCCGGAACGGCGGTATGGTCGACATGTCGAACAGACCCTGATCAACACCGTCGATCACCACGTGCAGGCTGGAGTTGTTGCGCTGGTAACCCAGCACGCTCAGGTCGTTGCCGGAAAAGGTCAACCAGATGTTGGTGGTGCCATTGAGGTGGGGCAGCAGGAAGTCGCCGTTGCGGGCATAGATATCCGCTCCGATCCGCCACGAGCCCCGATTGTTGAAGGCGAACAGGCCGCTGGGGGCGTCCTCCAGCTGCGGCTCATACCAGCCCGCGGCGATCGGCCGCCCATCCCAGACATCGACATAATCGGGCATCACCGCGCCGCTGATCACGACCACCTCAAGGCCATGAGGCCCCGGCCCCAGGTTGCCAAAGGTGAAATTCCGAACGTTGTTGACGCCGTTGGCGGTCTCGATGATCCCCCGGGAAACCCCGTTGATGAAGACCTCGGCCGTGCCGCTGGTGGCAGTGCTGCGGAAGCCGAGATTGATCCACTCGCCCTCGAACTCCAGCCTCCAGACATCACCGGGGGTAGTGCTGGACAAATTGAAGCCGCCACTGCTCTGCGGCGAGGCCTGGCGGGACCAGGACTGCGGCATGGTGCGGTAGGGCTCGTCGTTGTAACGCATGGTTGAGTAGTTCTCTTCCAGGCGCACGAACGGGGCCGGGGTTGGCGTGGGCGTATCCGGCCCGGTCGCCGGCGTCACCATGGCGTCGATGCTTACCCAGGTGTTGCGGTAACGGCGCACTTCCAGCACATGCGGACCCGGCCCCAGATTGTTGAAGGAGTAGGCGCGTGGCCGGGAATCGTATGTGTAAAGCTCGAACAGTCCCAGCGAGACGCCATTCAAGCGCAGCTCGGCGTCGACATAATTCAGATTCGTGAACGCCTCCCAGGTGACGGAATCGCCGGTGAAGGGAAACCACGCGGTGCTGTCGGTGTTGAGCCGGCTGAAGAAAAACGCCCCGCCGCTGGCGTCAGGATTGACGCCCCGGCCCCAGGCCGTGCTGTAGATCAGACGTTCGTCGTCTTCTTCAAAGCGGCCCTCAGGCAGTGGCAGGCCATCCCAGACATCGAAGAAATCCAGATGGACCCGGGCGCCGATGGAATTGGGGTGACGGGTTCCGAGTACGGAAATGCTCACCGTGTGGGGCCCCGGCCCAAGATCCCGGAAGTAGCGGCTGGCGGTATCCGGGTGACGGG
>SKKM01000265.1 GCA_007121485.1 Wenzhouxiangella sp.
TCGACCGCTTCGGCATGATCTTCCGGCCCAGCCCGCGCCAGTCCGACGTGATGATCGTGGCCGGCACCCTGGTCAACAAGATGGCGCCGGCCCTGCGCAAGGTCTATGACCAGATGCCGGATCCGAAATGGGTCATCTCCATGGGCTCTTGCGCCAACGGCGGAGGCTACTACCATTACTCTTACTCGGTGACCCGGGGCTGCGACCGCATCGTGCCGGTCGACATCTACGTTCCGGGTTGCCCGCCGACCGCCGAGGCGCTGGTCTACGGCATCCTGCAGTTGCAGAAGAAGATCCGGCGCACCAACACGCTGTTCCGCAAATGAGTGCATTCAGCGCATTCAACGCGCCGTTGGTCCAGGCGCTCAAGGACGTGTTGGGCGAGCGGCTGGAAACGCTGATCGAGCACCGCGGTCAGTTGACCGCGGTCATCCCTGCCGCGCAGTGGGTGGAAGCGGCGACGCTGCTGCGCGACCACCCCGAACTTGCCTTCGAGCAGTTGATGGACCTGTGCGGCGTGGATTACCTGGGCTACGGCGACGACGAGTGGGAAACCGCGGAGGCGACCGGGGCCGGCTTCTCGCGCGGCGTCGATGCGCTGGGCCCGGGCCGCTTCAGCTGGCAGGACCGGCCCGAGGCGGAAGACTTTCCGCGGCGATTCGCGGTTTCGGTTCAGCTGCTCAGCCAGCGCTACAATCGCCGCCTGCGCCTGCGCTGCTATGCGCCGGCGGAGGATTTCCCGGTCCTGCCGTCGCTGATCGAAGTGTGGAACTCGGTCAACTGGTACGAGCGCGAGGCCTTTGATCTGTTCGGCATCGTGTTCGAGGGGCACCCGGATCTGCGCCGCATCCTGACCGACTACGGCTTCATCGGCCATCCCTTCCGCAAGGATTTTCCGCTGATTGGCAACGTCGCGGTCCGTTACGACGAGGAAAAGGGCCGGGTGATCTACGAACCGGTGGAGATCGAGCCGCGCGTCGGTGTGCCGCGCGTGGTGCGTGGCGACAGCCGCTACGTGGACGCGTCGCGCGAAGATCGCGAGGAATCCGCGTCATGAGCGAAATCCGTAACTTCACGCTGAACTTCGGCCCGCAGCACCCGGCCGCCCACGGCGCGTTGCGGCTGATCCTGGAACTCAACGGCGAGACCGTGGAGCGCGCCGATCCGCACATCGGCCTGCTGCACCGCGCCACCGAGAAGCTGGCCGAGTCCAAGCCCTACAACCAGTCGATCGGCTACATGGACCGTCTCGACTACATGTCGATGATGTGCAACGAGCACGCCTACGTGCGCGCCATCGAGCAGCTGCTGGAGATCGAGGCGCCGGAGCGGGCCCAGTACATCCGCACGATGTACGACGAGATCACGCGCCTTCTGAACCACCTGATGTGGATTGCCTCCAACGCCCTGGATCTTGGCGCCATGTCGGTGTTCCTGTACGCCTTCCGCGAGCGCGAGGGGCTGCTGGACTGCTACGAGGCGGTGTCGGGTGCGCGCATGCATCCGACCTACTATCGCCCGGGCGGTGTCTACCGCGACCTGCCGGACCAGATGCCGAAGCTGGCCGAGTCGCGCTGGCGCAAGGGCAAGGACCTGGAGCGCATGAACCGCTGGCGCAACGGATCGCTGTTGGACTTCCTCGACGCCTATACCGAGGACTTCTTCACCAAGGTCGATGATTACGAAACGCTGTTGACCGACAACCGGATCTGGAAACAGCGTACGGTCGGTATCGGCGAGGTCAGCCCTGAGCGCGCCCTGCAGATGGGTTTTAGCGGGCCGATGCTGCGCGGCTCCGGGATCGCCTGGGATCTGCGCAAGAAGCAGCCGTATGCCAAGTATGCCGAGGTCGACTTCGATATTCCGGTCGGCACCAACGGCGACTGCTACGACCGCTACCTGGTTCGGATCGAAGAAATGCGCCAGTCGGCCCGCATCATTCAGCAGTGCATCGCCTGGCTGCGGGCCAATCCGGGCCCGGTCATGCTGCGCAACTTCAAGATTGCGCCGCCGAGCAGGGCCGAGATGAAAGACGACATGGAAGCCCTGATCCACCATTTCAAACTGTTTACCGAGGGCTACTGCGTGCCGGAAGGTGAAACCTATGCCGCGGTCGAGGCGCCCAAGGGCGAGTTCGGCTGCTACATGATTTCAGACGGCGCCAACAAGCCGTTCCGCGTCCATCTGCGCGCGCCGGCTTTCGTGCACCTTGCGGCCATGGACGAAATGGCGCGCGGCCACATGCTGGCCGACATCCCGGCCCTGATCGCCACCCAGGACATCGTGTTCGGCGAGGTGGATCGATGAGCCTGAAAGCCACCGATCCGGTCGTGGGCGGCAAAGCCGAGTTGCTGACCGAAAAGACCCGCCAGACCATCGACCACTGGCTGGGCAAGTTCCCGGAAGGCCTGGAGGGCCGCCGATCGGCGCTCATCCAGTCGCTGTACGCGACCCAGAAGCAGAACGGCGGCTGGTTGACCAGCGAATTGATGGACGCCGTGGCCGACTACCTCGACGTGCCGCCGGTGTGGGCTTACGAGGTGGCCAATTTCTACTCGATGCTGGAGACCGAGCCGGTGGGCCGGCACTCGATCTCCATCTGCACCAACATCTCCTGCATGTTGTGCGGCGCTGACAAAGTGGTCGAGCACGTGGAAAACAAGCTCGGCATCAGGATGGGCCAGAGTACGCCGGACGGTCGCATCTTCCTGAAGATCGAAGAAGAGTGCGTCGCCGCCTGCATCGGCGCACCGATGATGATCGTCGACGGTCA
>SKKM01000301.1 GCA_007121485.1 Wenzhouxiangella sp.
AGCTTGCGCCGGCGCAGTTCGGCTGGCGCTGGGAGCTGCTCGACGAAGTGCGGGCCTTTCACTTCAAGGCCGGCCAGGCCGCCAAGACCGGCGTCGGCGGTCACCTGCCGGGCGCCAAGGTTAACGACAGGATCGCCGAGACGCGCGGCATCGAGCCCGGCGAAGACGCGATCTCGCCCGCGGTGTTCGAAAACCTGGTCAAGCCGGCCGACTTTCGCAAGTTCGCCGACGAGGTGCGCGAGCGCTCCGGCGGCATTCCGGTCGGCTTCAAGCTCTCGGCCAACCACATCGAGGACGACATCGACTTCGCCCTGGATGCCGGCGCCGATTACCTGATCCTCGACGGTCGCGGCGGCGGCACCGGCGGCGCACCCCTGATCCTGCGGGACCACATCAGCGTGCCCACCATCCCGGCCCTGGCGCGCGCACGGCGCCATCTCGACAAGCGCTGCGGACGCGAGGTCACGCTGATCGTGACCGGCGGCCTGCGCACGCCGGAGGATTTCGTCAAGGCCCTGGCGCTGGGCGCCGACGGCATCGCCCTGGGCAACTCGGCGATCCAGGCGGTCGGCTGCGTCGGCGCACGCATCTGCCACACCAACCGCTGTCCCACCGGGGTGGCCACCCAGGATCCCGAGCTGCGCAAGCGCCTGCAAGTCGACCAGGGTGCCGAGCGCCTGGCGCGGTTCTTCGGCGCCTCGGTGGACCTGATGAAAGTGCTGGCCCGGGCCTGTGGCCATGACCGGATCGCGCGGTTTTCGCCGGCCGACCTGACGACCTGGAAGCGCGACATGGCGCTGCTCAGCGGCGTCCGTTTCGGCGGCGTGGCGGATTTGATTGACTAGTAACCTGGCATGCGGCTCAGTCGAGGATGTACTCGATGGTGGTCACCACCCGCACCAGCTTGATTTCCGGGATGGAGGCGTCGCGCTCGCTGATCGAGAAAAAGCCCTGCCGGGCAGAGCGGATGGCGCCGACCCGGGCGTCTGAGTCGGCCGCGAACTGCGCTGCCGCGCGGCGCGCATCGGCGGTCGCCTCGGCAATCATTTCCGGCTTGATGTCGTCCAGCCCGGTGAACAGGAAGCGCGCCGCCTGGCCCCAGCCCGGGCTCAATACCACGCCCTGGCTGACCAGGTCGGCGGCGTCTTCCAGCGCCGAGCGGGTGGCCTCGATGCGCGAGGTGCGCAAGGTGACGCCACGCTCGGCCAGAAAACGGTTGGCCGGGCGCTGGGCGCCGCTGGCATACACCCACTGATCGGTGATGCGCGGCGGCGTGCGGCTGATTTCGTCGTCGGTGAATCCGCGCAGTTTCAGGAAGGCAATGACCGACTCGTCGGCCGAATCCATGGCGGCGCGAACTTCATCCAGGGAATTACCGACCAACTGGTAGTTGATCGGCCAGATCGCCAGGTCGGCCAGCACCTCGCGCTCGGCGAAGCCCTTGACCTCGACAAAGCGGTCGCTCAGGCGGAAATCGCGGACCGCCCCGCCCAGGATCACGGCGGCGATGACCAGGCCGATGGCCAGAACCGCCGCTGCAATCCACGAGTCGTTTTTCATATCGCAGATCATAGTGCATCTGCCGGATGTCAGCACTGAATCGTGCGTCGGTTTGGGTTTTTACCGCAGATGAACGCAGATGAACGCGGATATGGACCAAAAGATCAGCGCTTAGCGGTCTTTACTCAGTGGAGGTCAGAAACAGACCGATCGACGAGGGGGCGGGCCTCCAGCGGGAGCATTCGCTGAAGGCCTCGCCTCGCCACCGCGTCGAACTGAAGCGGGTGCTCGCGCTGGAGGCCCGCTTCGGGGCCACGACCGCCCGGAAGCCCAAACACAGCTAAGCGATGTCGATCATGTGCATCCCAACATCTGCGTGCATCCGCGTTCATCTGCGGTAAAAAAAACCGAACAATCGAATGCCCCGAACTCAGTCCTGGCGGCGGAAATCGCCGCTGCGGCGTTCGACCAGGCGGAAGGCGCTGCCGTAGGGCAGCTTGCGCGACAGTGCGGCGATCAGACGGTTGGTGCGGCCCGGTACGGCCATGACCGGGCTGCCGGGCTTGGCCAGCTGTTCAAGGCTGTAGGCGACCACCTCATCGGCCTGCATCCACATCCAGGACGGCAGTTTCGAGACGATGTCGCGGGTGCCGACCACGTCGTGGAACTCCGAGTAGGTGAATCCGGGGCACAGGGCCTGCACGCGGATGCCCTGCGCGGTGGATTCCATTGCCAGGGATTCGGAAAACTTGATCAGAAAGGCCTTGCTGGCGGCGTACAGGGTATGCCCGGCCGAGCCCGGCACGATGCCGGCCAGCGAGGCGACGTTGACGATCTTCCCGCCACCGGCTTTGCGCATGCCGGGAAGGACCCGGTGGCTGAGTTCGCACACGGCGTTGACCATGACCTGCAGGAAGCGGGCCTGGTCGGGCCAGTCGGTGGTGTGGTAATGGCCGGCGATGGCGTATCCGGCGTTGTTGACCAGCACGTCGATCGAGCGGCCGCGATCCGAGATCGAATCGACTACCTGCCGCGGTCCTTCCGGTTGGGCAAGATCGGCGCTGACGCTCAGGCACTCGACGCCGTGGGCGGCGCTCAGCTCATCGGCCAGCGCCTGCAGCCGCTCGCCGCGACGGGCGGTCAGGGCCAGGTCGTGGCCGCCGGCGGCGAGCTGGCGGGCGAATTCGGCGCCGATGCCGGCCGAGGCGCCGGTGATCAGGGCGAGGGGGCGTGAGCTCATGGCTGATCTTGCGTGCGGGGTAGGGGAC
>SKKM01000019.1 GCA_007121485.1 Wenzhouxiangella sp.
CGGCGCGATGGTCGGGCAGGCCGAACTCTTCGGCAGTGGCGGCGATGATGACCTTCAGGCCGGCCAGGCACGAGCTGAACGCGGCGGCGAAGAACAGGAAGAAAAACGCCATCGCCACCCAGGCGCCGCCGGTCATCTCTTCGAATACGCGCGGCAAGGTGTCGAAGGCCAGCTGGCTGCCGGTGCCCGGATCAAATCCGTAGGTGAACACGAACGGAAAGATCATGGCCCCGGCCAGCAGCGCGATCGAGGTCTCGGTTGCCGCCACCACCAGGCAGGCCCGCGGCACGTGGGTGCGGCGCGGGATGTAGCTTCCGTAGGTCATCAGATAGCCCTGACCGATGGCCAGGGTATAGAACGCCTGGCCGAAGGCGAAGAACCACAGACGGCCGTCGGACAGGCGCGAAAAATCCGCCGTGAACATGAACGAACGCGCCTCCGCCCAGCCGTCCATGCGCACCCCGGCGATGACCAGCCCGATGATGACCAGCACCAGCACCGGCATCAAAAGTTTCGAGAACCGCTCGATCGCGCTGACCCCGCGAATCAGCAGCAGGGTGGCCAGGACGGTCACGGCCAGGAAGTACCAGATCGAGTTGTACCCGCTGGTGAACTCGTCGAACGGCTCCACCGCCATCCGGAACGCGGATAACGCGTAGCCCAGCGTCCAGCCGGTGATGACCAGGTAGTAGCTGGTAATCACCACCGTCAGCAACACGACGAACCAGCCGTAGGCGGTACCGATTCTGCCAACGGTGCGGAACGTCGCCACCACACTGCCTTGGGCGAGTCGGCCGGCGCCGACTTCGAGCATCATGATCGGCAGCGCAACGACGGCCAGCGCGATCAGGTAGGCCAGGATAAAGGCGCCGCCGCCGTTCTCGCCGACCATGTAGGGAAACCGCCAAAGATTGCCCAGGCCGACGGCAGCAGCCGCCATCGAGAAAACGAAGGCTGGCTCGGATGACCATTGGGCGCGCTGCTCGGCGCTGATCCGTGCTTCAGAACGCATGGGTTATTCCCGACAGCAAAACGCTAGCACGACGGTCACGCCCATGTGACGAAACGCGCGAAATCCAACAATCCACCGTCACACGGCTGCAGGTTGTCCCGGTTGTCCTTCCTGCGGAACGAAAAGCAGGCAATTTCGCGGGATAAAGGGTCCAACCGCGCGATGTTGACTACACTGGATTGGGTGAATGCAAAACGCGCAACGGAGAAAATCATGACCGACAAACCTTTCTTGACCGATGTCAAAACCCTGCGCGAGCGTGCCCGCAAGCACATCGAAGACGGTGCCGTAACCGAAGGCTATACGGCCAACCGGGAAAACGTCATCAATATCCTCAACGAGGCCCTGGCCACGGAGATCGTTTGCACGCTTCGCTACAAGAGCCATTACTTTCGTGCCGACGGTATCAAGGCCAACGTCGCAGCCGAAGAATTTCTGGAACACGCCAACCAGGAACAGCAGCATGCCGACTGGCTGGCCGAGAGGATTGTTCAGCTCGGCGGCAGACCGAACTTTTCCCCGGAGGGCTTGTTGAGTCGATCGCACGCGGAATTTGTCGAAGGTGAAAGTCTTAGAGAAATGATCGAGGAAGATCTCGTCGCCGAGCGCATCGCGATCGACAGCTATCGGGAAATCGCACGCTATTTGGGCGACAAGGATCCGACGTCGCGGCGGATCATGGAAGACATTCTCGCCCAGGAAGAGGAGCATGCCGACGACATGGCCGGTCTGCTCAAAGACCTGCCGGCCAACGCCTGAAACCGCCTGATTCGCCGGGTGGCCTTGGCAATCAGCGACCGGGGCCTGCTGCACTGAATAGATTCGACCCTCCAGGCTGCATTCCAGATGCTTCACGTTCGGCTTCATGGCTTCAACTCCCAGGGGTCAAGTCTTTGTCGAGGTGCTTGAACCACACGACCGAAGTTTGAGAGTATCGGAGGAAATCGATTGAAGGATCGAAAGACTGCGAGACAATCAGGCTGCGTCCGGCTTGGCCTGCTCGCCCTGGTTCTCCCCCACCGAATACTGTTGCATGCTGACTGACACAAAGACACGCCTGGCCGCCGGAGTCCGATGGCTGCCGCACCAATGGTCCTCCTTGGGCCGGCAGCGCCTGTTGCTGCTGATCGGCAGCGGCGTCCTGTTTGCCGCCCCGCTGCTGCTATTTCAACCCGCAGCCTACTGGGCCGGAGACCCGGAACTGTTCCGCCTGCTGCGCGGCATGGGGGTCCTCAAGATCGCCATCGCCGTTCTCGCGCTGGCCGTGCTCTGGTGGCGGCTGGGCCGGCCGGTGCGACCGCGCCTGCAGGCGGTCTTTCTCGGCGGGGTTTGGTTGCTGAGCCTGGGCGCCGGGCTGATCTGGCAGTTGACCCTGATTCTGCCGGCCTCGGGCCTGTTTCACTGCGCGACCCTCGCGCTGCTGGTCGCCGCCTGGCGCGACGTGGAGCCGCGCCTGGCGCACCGGCAAACTACCGTGCGCGATCCGCTGCCTGCGCGCGCATCGGCCCGATCAGCGGTGAGCGGGCCGGTAGCGGGGTCGCGCTGACGGAATATCAGCCCGGCTGCGAACCTCAGCTCCCGCGCCCTTGTGCCTGATCTGCAATACCAGTACTGCTGCGATCAGACAGGCCGCTGCCGATACCCAGAAGGCAAGACTGTAGTCCCCGACCACGAAATAGACTTCCTGCAGTCGACCTCGCGGACAGGTGGTGAGGTAGGTCACTTCATCCACGCTGCGCCGCAGCGTTGCCGCAA
>SKKM01000295.1 GCA_007121485.1 Wenzhouxiangella sp.
CCTTGCAGCTGCCGTGGGGCTTGAACTCCGGGTGGTAGCACAGATGCGGGATGTAGCGCCCCGCGGCCAGCGCGGCCTGCAGCACCGTCTGGCCGGGCTCGAAAGGAACCTCATCGCCATCCAGCAGGAAGGTCTGTTGCGGGTTCATTCGCGCGGCTCCAGGTAAGCGCCGGCATCGTCCCGGCCGGTGGCGCGCCGGGCCGCGGCCAGCGCCGCGTCGAGATCGAAATCGGGCGCAAAGCGCAGCGCCTGCAGCCGGCGTTCGTAGGCCGGCCGGAAGCGCTTGAGTGTATCCAGCACGGTGTTGCAGGCCGTGTGACCCAGGCCGCAGTGGGCCGACATCTGCAGCATCGGATTCAGCCGCGCCATCTCTTCGAGCTCGTGCAGGCTGCCGCGCCCGCCATGGATCTTGTTCATGACGCCCTTCAGCATGCTGGTACCGACCCGGCACGGCGTGCAGAAGCCGCAGCTTTCGTGGGCAAAGAACTCAATGTAGTTGCGCGCGACCTCGAACATGTCGCGCCGATCGTCGAACACGGTGAAGGCGCCGGCCGTCGGCAGGTCCTCGAAGGCGATGCGGCGATGAAACTCGCTGGCATCGACGCAGTGACCGGAGGGCCCGCTGACCTGCACCGCCAGCGTGTTGCGCGCGCCGCAGGCCTCCAGCACCTCGCCCACGCTCACGCCGAAGGGATACTCGTAAATGCCGGGCCGCGCGCAATCGCCGGCCACCGATAACAGCTTGGTGCCGCTAGAGCGCGCCGTGCCGATCGAGCGATACCATTCACCGCCGCGCAGCGCGATCAACGCCGCAGCACACAGCGTCTCGACGTTGTTGACCACGGTCGGCAGTCCGCGGTACCCATGGGTGACCGGGAAGGGCGGTCGGTTGCGCGGGATGGCGCGCTTGCCTTCCATGGACTCCAGCAGTGCCGATTCCTCCCCGCAGACATACGAGCCGGCCCCGACGTGGATGCCGATATCGAAATCGAATCCGCGTCGGCCCAGCACGCTGTTACCCAACAGGCCGGCGCGCCGCCGCTCGACCAGCAAGGCCTCCAGCGGCTCCAGCAGGTAGCGGTATTCGCCCCGCAGGTAGATAAAACCCTGTTGGGCGCCGACGCAGTAGGCGGCGACGGTCATACCATCGAACAGCAGATCGGCATGACTCGACAACAGCACCCGATCCTTGAAGGTGCCGGGCTCCCCCTCGTCAGCATTGCATACCACATAGCGCAATGGCGCCGGCGCCGCCCGGCAGGCGGACCACTTGGCCGCGGTGGTGAAACCGGCGCCGCCACGGCCACGCAGCCCCGACCGCTCGATCTCGCGCAACACCGTGTCGGGACCGATCGTCTCCTGCGGAATGCCCTCGCGCCAGGAGCGCTCGTTCGCGGCCATTTCGCGCTCGCCGGCCTCCGCGCGCTCCAGCGCGGCACGCACCGCTTCGCCGGGATGCACCAAGGTACCCAGAAGGACATCGCGCCTGCGCACGTTATCCTGGATGTCGAAAAGCTCGCCCGGCCACTGGCCGAGCGGCACGCGCTGGAGAATGAGTTCACGGATCGTCGCTAGCCGCTCGCGATCGGCGCGCGCGCTGGCGCGCCCGTTGATCAAAAGCCCCGGTCCCTGGTCACACAGCCCCGTGCAGGAGGTCCGATCCACGCTGACCAGACCGTCTTCGGAGAGCTTGCCGGGCTCGATCCAGAGATCGTGGCAGAAGCCCTCCAGCAAAGCATCGCTGCCCTGCATTCGATCGGTGATGTTGTCGGAAAACAGTACCCGGTAGGCCCCGACCGGCTCGGTGTGCAGGAAAGCATAGAATCCGACCACACCGCGCACCGCCGCAAGCGTCAGGCCAAGCCGTTGCGCGACCTCGGCAAGCACCCCGGGCGGCAACCAGCCGAACCTCTCCTGCAGCTCGCGCAACACCTGGACCAGGTTGAGGGGCGACGTGCCCCAGCGCTCAAGAACCTCCGCCAGAAGCTGATCTGTTTCTTTGCCGGCAGGCCCGGACGCGCCTTCAAACAAGGCCATCAAACATCCTTCAGCATTTGCTAACCAGTATATGCCCCGGGCCTGCGGTTGGCCAGAAGCGTGCAGAGTCCAAGGGGCGCGCTATGGTGGCTCCCTGGGGCCCGAACAACGGCATTGTCTGGCCTGCGGGAAGCTTCGTTTTCAAGGGGCGAAGAACGGCAGGCACGCGGACCCTGTGTTTCCTGCAGCGGGACGACATCAACACCCGCTATCAGCACATCGAAAAGGATTTGAAGGATGGAGCAGCAGCCGCCAGGCATCGTCCCTCAAGCGCTGGCCCGCCGGTACCAGCGCATCACCACGCCACGCTGCGGGGCAAACAGGAAGGCGAGCAGGAAGAAGGCGCTGACCACCAGCACCATGGTGCCGCCGGAGGCGACGTTGAAGTGGAAGGCCAGATACAGCCCGAGCACCGCCGAGACCACGCCGATCAGGGTCGACAGCCAGATCATGTGGTGCAGGCGGTTGACCAGCAGGTAGGCGGTAGCACCCGGCGTGACCAGCATGGCCACCACCAGGATGATGCCGACCGTCTCCAGGCTGGCGACGATGGTCAGGGTCAACAGCAGAATCAGCCCGTAGTGGATGAAGCCGGTATTCAAGCCCAGCGAGCGCGCCTGCACCGGGTCGAAAACGTAGATCATCAGCTCCTTGTAGAACAGCAGCACGACGATCAGCGCCAGAACGGTGGCGAACAGGGTCAGCAGCAGGGCCGAATCGCGC
>SKKM01000252.1 GCA_007121485.1 Wenzhouxiangella sp.
AGGCCGACCAGATCAACGTGCCGGTGCTGTACTCGCACGGGGTCAACGACCGCCGCGTGGAGATCTACGAGACCGAAGTCATGGTGCGCACCCTGCGCGCCAACGGCATCGACGCCCCCTACATTCGTTTCCGCGACGAAGGCCACGGCTGGCGCCGCCTGTCGAACCGGCTGTTCTACCACCGCCGCGAAGCGGAGTTCATGCTCGAGCAGTTCGGACTGTCTGACGACAAGAACGAATGAAGCACACGGCTCGTCCAGCCGCCGCGATCGCCCTCGCGCTGGCCCTGACCGCGCTGCTGGTCACGGCGTGCGGGCGCGACGAGTCGTCACAGGATGAGCTGACCGTGGTCGCAGATCCCCTGGTGGGCCTGCACCACGGCGATCTCGACGGCATGCTCGAACGGCGCCTGATCCGGGTCCTGGTGCCCTACAGCCGGACCTTCTTTTTCGTCGATGAGCGCGGCAGCCAGCGCGGCCTGTCGCATTCGTTCATGGAAGCCTTCGAGGGCTTTCTCAACGAGCGTCTCGACCAGGGTCACCTGCGCGTGCGGGTGGTTTACGTGCCGGTCACGCGCGATCGCCTGATCCCGTGGCTGCTGGAAGGCCGCGGCGACGTGGTTGCCGCCAACCTGACCGTCACCGAGACGCGCGCCGAACGGGTTGCCTTCACCGAGCCGCTGGCGCGGGACGTTCGCGAAGTGCTGATTTCCGGGCCTGGCGCCGAGCCCATTTCACACCTGGACGAACTGGCCGGTCGCACGGTGTTCGTGCGCCCGGAGTCCAGCTTTTTCGAAAGCCTGACCGAGCTCAACCAGGCTTTTCGGCAGCGCGGCCTGGATCGCGTGCATCTGGAGCCGGCACCCGGCCACTTCGAGGTCGGCGACGTGCTGGAGATGGTGAGCGCCGGCGTGGTCGACCATGCCGTATCCGACGATTACCTGGCCGAGTTCTGGACCCGCGTGTTGCCCGGCCTGACCGTGCACGATGACATCGTGCTGCGTGAAGGCGCCGAGATCGCCTTTGCCGTGCGACCGGACAGTCCGGAACTGAGGCGCATGCTCGATGAGTTCCTGCACACCCATCGCGCCGGCACGCTGTTCGGCAACGTCACCTTCGAGCGTTTTCTGCAGGACACGCGCTGGGTGCTGGAAGAGGGGCGCGAACAGCAACTGGCGCGCTTCGAGCACATGGCCGGCCTGTTCCAGCGCTATGGCGAGGAATACGAACTGGACTGGCTGCTGCTCATGGCCCAGGGCTACCAGGAGTCGCGCCTCAACCAGCAGGCGCGCTCGCCGGCCGGCGCCGTCGGGGTCATGCAGCTGCTACCCAGCACGGCCGCGCAGATGGGCGTCGACGATATCTCCGAACTGCCCGACAACATTCGCGCCGGGGCCCGCTACCTGCGCTGGATGATCGATCGCTACTACGCCGAAGAACCCATGGATGAGGACAACCGGCTGTTGTTCGCCCTGGCCTCCTACAACGCCGGTCCGCGCCGCGTGCGCGAAATGCGCACCGCCGCCGAAGCCGAAGGCCTTGACCCCAATGTCTGGTTCGACAACGTCGAATACATTGCCGCAAGGGTGATCGGCAGGGAAACCGTCGAGTACGTCAGCAATATCTTCAAGTACCACGTCGCCTTCCGCCTGATCGGGGAAAACCAGGGGCTGGCTGGCCTCTGACCGCCTGTCCATCCCGAATTGACTATCATCAGGCTCGTGCGATATCCGATTGTTTCAGTTCTCGTGCTGACCTGCGGCTTGATGGCGAGCACGCCGACCGCTGCCGAGTGGGAAAGCGCCATCCGCAGCAACCAGACCGACACCATCCGCGCCCTGTATCCCGGGCGGCCTGATGTCGATGAAGCCACCGACCACGGCAAGACCGCGCTGATGGCCGCGGCGGCGGCCGGCGACGCCGAACTGGTCGTCGAACTGCTGGAACAAGGCGCCGATCCGGCGGCGACCAACCGCCTGGGCGGATCGGTGCTGATGTACGCCATCGGCGGCCGCGACCGCGCAACCATCCGCCTGGTGCTCGACACCGGCGTGCCGCTCGACGGCCAGGCCAGCAATGGCTGGGGCGCGGTGATGATGGCCGCGGCCAGGAACGATGCCGAAACCATCGCCATGCTCGGCGCGCGCGGCGCCGACCCCAACGCGCAGGATGTCTACGGCTGGACCCCGCTGATGCGCGCGGTCTATCTACGCAACGCCGCCGCCGCCAAGTCCCTGCTGAGCCTGCCCGAACTCGACCTGGCGCGGGCCAACCGCAACGGTCAGAACGTGCTGCACCTGGCCGTGATCGGCGGCGAACCTGAATTGGTCCAAGCCCTGCTGGCTCGCGGCGTCGAGCAGATCACCGACTTGAACGGCTACACGCCGCAGGGCATCGCCGGCGAGCTGGGGCGCGAGGACCTGCTGGCTCTCCTGACCGAACAACATTGATCCGGCCGGCCCGGCCGGGACCTATGAGCGGAGGTATTTGCGGACCTGCGCCGCAAATGCCGAGCATCAAATACCGCAGGTGTTTTGAGGCCGGATTAATAGCGCCGTTGTCGGCGGTGAATGCAGCCGCGCCAGCTTCGCTCTTATACTCGGAGGCGTTCATGATCCGGGAGACTGCATGAAACGCCGCAACTTCATCAAGGCCTGCGCCGCCACCGCCATCCTCGTTCATCACAATCCGCTGCTGCTCGCCGGCACCCCGGCCCAGACGCGCCGGCGCGCACCGGTCCGACTGGTCGACAG
>SKKM01000062.1 GCA_007121485.1 Wenzhouxiangella sp.
ATCGCTGTTCTGAAGCGCCGCTCAGTTGTTCACGGAAAAGCAGCGCGAGACCGGCGGCCAGCCCTCGTCGCGGATCAGCACGAACTCTTCCCAGAAGGCCTCGTCGATGGCGCGCAGGCTGGCCGGCGTGTCCGGGTTGCGATGGCGGCTGAGGTGGCGCGGCCCGCCGTTGTAGGCGGCATAGGTGGCGCGCACCAGGTTGTCGAGGCCGCCGGGATGCTGGTGCTCGCCGCGCCGGATGGCATAGTCGACCAGGTAGTGCTCGAGGATCTCGATGCCGGCGGCGATGTTGTACTCGAGTTCGGCCTCCAGCCGGTTGACGTCGTATACGCCGCGCCAGACCCGGCCCATGATCTGCATCATGCCGATCGCGCCTACCGGTGAGCGGATCACCCGCGGCTCGTCGACCGCGCCGACGTAGTGGCGCCAGCACGACTCGCGCCAGGCGGTGGCGCGCACCAGTGGATGAAACAGTTCGCGGTACTCGGCCGGGATGCGGCTGCCGTTGTCCATGTGCTCCTCGTACAGGGCGTCGAGCAGCTGGGCGACCAGGTCAAGGTACTCGTCGAGGATGGCCGGCCGGGCCACCACGCCGCGCAGCGCCTCGGCCAGCGGCAGCACGCGCGCGTAGGCCACCGGCATCAGGCGCTGCCACCACTTCAGCGAGGGCAGGCCGGGGCCGATGGTCGGTCCGTCCGGGTCGAGCCCGAACAGGCCCCTGAGCGCCGGATCCTCGATCAGCGGCAGCGGGGTGAAGCTGACCGGCGCGTCACCGGCCATGAGCAGGCGCGCCAGGCGGCGCAGGCCCTCGCGGCTGATCTCCAGGCCGAACTCCGGCCCCAGCGCATCCAGCGCGCTCAGCGCATCGCCGGCGGCAATGAAGCCGGCCAGGCGCAGGTCCTGGTCGTCGGCGACCCCCAGCGGCTCCATCCGCGTCAGCAGCGGCCTGAGCCCGCTCCAGGCGTCCAGGAACAAAGCGCGCACCGGGTCGGTGACCGGGTCGTCCTCGATCAGCGCCTCGGCAATGCGCTGACGGGTATCGAGAAGCAGCGACAGGAAGTCCAGCTGCAGTTCGCGGTCGTCGACCTGCGAGGCCATGCGCGCGATCAGCACGGTCAGGAAGCCGTCCAGTTCGTCCTCCACGCGCTGCCACTCCAGCTGCTCCTCGGCGCGCAGGGGCGGTTCGGCGAAGAGTTCCGCCGCCGGGTCCGGTTCGGGTGCGCGCACGGCAAACGCGATCTGGACGCGCAGACCGTCGCTTTCGCCGCTGACCCCGGTCAGGCGACCGCGCTCGCTCAGGCGCGGCGCAGGATCGGCGCCCATGGGCATGAATTCCTCGATCAGGCCGTCAACTGCGGTCAAAAGGCCGCTAACATCTACAATCACGCGCTCCAGGCGGGGGACGATCAGGTTGTCGGCCAGGGTTCGCGAGGGCCGGCTCAGCAATCCGGCGCTGCCGTCCGGACGGCGCAGCTCGGCGCCTTCGGCCTTGAACACCACGGCGCCGCCGCCGGCCGCAATCGTCGGTTTCATTTCCAGGTGCAGGCGGCTGGCGATCGTGCCCGGGCCACGGCAGCGGCCGAAGGCCTGGACCCCGGTGTAGGCATTGAGTCCGAGCGACACCTCGAGGCGCCGGTCCACCATGGCCAGCTCGAGATCGGCCAGATCGACCAGGTTGCAGCGGTCGGCGCTCAGCCGTCCACGGCCCTGCTCGTCCAGGCCCAGTTCCGCGGCCATGAGCCGCTCCAGGTGCGCCAGGTCCACGACCAGCGGCACGCTCACGCTGGTGGCGGCCTGCACGGGCGAGCCCAGACCGATTGCGAGCGCAGCAGCCACGGCCGCCAGAATCCTCATCATGGTTTTCTTCCGCGGGTTCAGGTTCAAACAGCGCCGTTTGATCGGCAATCGGCCTCAAGGTTCGGCGCCCGGCGCAACTCTCAGGCCTGCGGCAGTCCCGGCTGGCCAGTCAGATCCCGGCGCAGGGCGCGCAGCCAGCCCTTGACGTCCGCGGCCTGATCGGGGCCCAGGCGAATCAGCAACTTCCGGCCCCAGGACTGCGCCTCCAGCTCGTCGTCGGCGAACTTCAGCCGGTTTTCCCAGGGTACCAACTCGATCGGCAGAGCGACCTCGGGCGCGGCCAGCAGGTGATCGATGATGTCGATCAGGCGGTCGTTGAACCAGGGCTCGGGTTCGCCGAGCTCTTCCCAGGCCTCTTGGAACAAGGGGTAGTGGCGGCGATACTGCGCGGCCGCGGTCGCGGGCGGGACGGTCTCGAGCGCCTCGACCAGGTCCGCGTAGCGCTGCGCCGTGGCTTCGGTCCAGTACGGCCCGTCGGCGCTGCCGCTGCCGGTCTGCGGCGCGCGGCGCAGCAGGGTCAGCGGGCGCACCTCGACCGGGGGCGCGGCGCCGTCCAGGCTGTGTACCACGACCACCGTGCGCGAAATGATCCATTCCGGCCGTATCCAGCGCGCCACCGCTTCGACGCCGATCAGTCCGCGCAGGACGGTCAGGGCGGCCGGGTCGCTGTCGATCAGCGACGGCAGGGGCTCGGGCTCATCGGCCGGCTCGGGCTCGGGAACGGCTTCGCCGGGTTCCGGTTGCAGCGGGTCGGCCGGCTCCGGCTCCGGCTCCAGCAGCGTCAGAGGCTCCGGGTCGGGCAGTGGCTCGGGCTGGGGCAGCGGGTAGCGCGGTTCCGGTCGCGGTGCCGGTGCCGAGTCGAAATCGATGCTCGGCTCGCCCGGGACCGTCC
>SKKM01000089.1 GCA_007121485.1 Wenzhouxiangella sp.
CTTCCTGAGCGACGCCGGCGCCGCCTGGCTGGAGCCGGAGGCCGGGCTGAACCCGGAGCGTCTCGCCGCCCTGCTCGGGTCCCTGAGCCTTGCAGAACTGACCGCCATGGGCGGAAAGGCGCGCGCGCTGGCCCGTCCCGACGCGGTCGATCGCGTGGCCTCGGTCTGCCTGGAGGTGGTGGCATGACGCGCGGCCAGAGACCGGCGACCGGGCTGATGCACCGGGTGCGGCAGATCCACCTGGTCGGCATCGGTGGCGCCGGCATGAGCGGCATTGCCGAGGTCCTGCTCAATCTCGGCTTCGAGATCAGCGGCTCCGACCTGGCCGAGTCCGACACCGTGCGCCGGCTGCGCGGACTCGGGGCAAGGGTCGAGATCGGCCATCGCGCGGAAAATCTGGGCGAGGCCGATGTGCTGGTCGCCTCCAGCGCCGTGGCGCCGGACAACCCGGAACTGGAGGCGGCGCGCGAGCGGCGTACGCCGGTGGTGGCCCGGGCCGAGATGCTGGGCGAACTCATGCGTTTCCGCCACGGCATCGCCGTCGCCGGCACCCACGGCAAGACCACGACCACGACCCTGCTGGCCGGCATCCTGGCCCATGCCGGCCTGGATCCGACCTTCATCATCGGCGGGCTGGTCAACGCCTTCGGCAGCAACGCGCGCCTGGGCGAGGGCCGCTACCTGGTCGCCGAGGCCGACGAAAGCGACGCCTCATTCCTGCAGCTGCAGCCTGTGATTTCGGTCGTCACCAACATCGACCGCGATCATCTCGACGCCTACCAGGGCAGCTTCGACCGGCTGCAGCTGGCTTTTCTCGAGTTCCTGCATCACCTGCCTTTCTTCGGCGTGGCGGTGATGTGCATCGACGACCCGCACGTGGCCCAGCTGGTGCCGGACGTCGGCCGCAACGTGGTCAGCTACGGATTCGACGAGGCTGCCGACGTGCGCGCAACCGGGCTCAGCCAGGCCGGGCGCTGCATGCATTTCCTGCTGTGGCTGCCGGACCAGGAGGTCGGTTTGCCGGTGACCCTGGCCCAGCCGGGCCGGCACAACGTGCAGAACGCGCTCGGCGCGGCGGCGGTGGCCTGGGAGCTGGGTATTGCCGCTGACGACATCGTCGCCGGCCTGGAGGCTTTCGGCGGCATCGGCCGGCGCTTTGCCGAAATCGGCGAGCTCGAGTTCGGCGACGGGCGCGCGCTGGCCTTCGAGGACTACGGCCACCATCCGACCGAACTGGACGCGGTGCTGCAGGCGGCGCGCTCGGGCTGGCCCGAAAAGCGGCTGGTGCTGGTGTTCCAGCCGCACCGCTACACGCGCACGCGCGACCAGTTCGACGCTTTCGCGCGGGTGCTGGGCGAGGTCGATCAGCTGATCCTGACCGACATCTACGCGGCCGGCGAGACCGCGGTCGCGGGGATCGATTCCGACGCGCTGGCGCGGGCGATCGCGCAGCGCAGCGAGACTGCCATCCGGCGCGTGGGAACGATCGACGAGGTGGTTCCCGCCCTGGCCGAAGTGGTGCAGGGCGATGACCTGTTGTTGCTGATGGGCGCCGGCGACGTCGGCCGTCTCGGCCAGAGCCTGCGCCAGCGCGCGCAGCAGGAGGCCCGGGCATGAACGCCCGCGATGCACACCGACTCGGCCACGTGGCCCTGGTTGTCGGCGGCGACAGCGCCGAGCGCGAGATCTCGCTGCGCGGTGGGCAGGCCGTCGCCCATGCGCTGGAACGGCTGGGCGTGCAGTTCAGCGTCATCGATGGCCCGCGGCGCTTGCTGGAGCAGGTCGCTGCCGGGCATTTCGACCGCGTGTTCAACCTCCTGCACGGGCGCGGTGGTGAAGACGGCGCGCTGCAGGGAGCGCTGCGGCTGTACGGCGTGCCGGTCACCGGCTCCGGCGTGCTGGGCTCGGCCCTGACCATGGACAAGGTGCAGACCAAGCGCGTCTGGAGCGCCTGCGGGCTGCCGACCCCGGCCTGGCGGATCGTGTCCGGGAACGATCACGATCAGGGCCACGATACGGCGAGCACCGGGTCGACTGTCGAGGCCATTGTCGAGCCGATTGTCGAGGCGCTGGGCCTGCCCCTGTTCGTGAAGCCCGCGCGCGAAGGCTCGAGTATCGGCATGAGCCGCGTTGCGACCGCCGCTGAACTGGGCCCGGCGCTGGAGCGCGCGCGGACGCACGACGACTGCGTGCTGGTCGAGCAGCTCATCCGCGGAAGCGAGTTCACCGCCGCGGTGCTCGGCGAGCAGGTGCTGCCGCTGATCGAGCTGCGCACCGGTCGCGAGTTTTACGACTACGAGGCCAAGTACGAGTCCGGCGACACCCAGTACCTGTGCCCGGCCGAACTGCCGGAGCCGCTGGCGGCCGAACTGGCGCGGCTGTGCCTGCAGGCCTTCGACGTGGTCGGCGCGTCCGGCTGGGGCCGGGTCGACTTCATGCTCGACGAGAACGATCAGCCGTGGTTGCTGGAGGTCAACACCACCCCCGGCATGACGGAGAAATCACTGATGCCGATGGCGGCGCGCGCCGCCGGCATTGAATTCGAGGAACTGGTATGGCGAATCCTGAACCGTTGCCGGAACGATTGATCAGTCCGGCAACGCTGGCCACGGTGGTCCTGCTCGGCGGTCTGGCGCTGGGTGCGGTCTGGCTGCGCGCCGGACTGATCGGTGCCGAGCAGTGGCCGATCCGCTGGCTGGACGTGGAGGGCGATCTGCACCGGACCAGCGCCAGCCAGATCCGCTCGGC
>SKKM01000032.1 GCA_007121485.1 Wenzhouxiangella sp.
CCAGCCAGGAAAAGGCGCGATCGATCTCGTTGCTGGAGAAGCCCGCTTCCTCAAGGCTGTCGCTCAAGGACTCGCGGTCAGGCGTTGATTCGGGTTCGTCGTAGATGTAGTTTTCAAACAGGTACATCAGCAGATCGAGCACGTTTTCTTTCATTCAGGGTCCTTGGTGCGTGCGACTGTAGCGTCCGCCGGGGTGAGCGGCTACGTGGCCCTCCAGCTCCAGCATCAGCAGCATGGAGGATACCGCCGCGGTCGTCAATTGTGAACGATGAATTATTTCATCGACGGGCGTCGGGTCGAAGCCGACCGCTTCGAGCAGGCGCTCGTATTCGGGATCAAGCTTCATGTGCGGTGCGCAAGCCGCCGAATCAAGGGCCCTGGCGCCCTCGTCGGTCAGCAGTTCGGCCAGCGCCTGGGCCAGTTGTCCGGCCAGCGGCCGCAGTTCCTCGGCCACTTCGGCCGCGGTTTCGACCAGCTTGGCGCCGTCGCGGATCAGGCGATGGCAGCCGCGCGCCAGCGGATTGTGTACCGAGCCCGGGATGGCAAAAACCTCGCGGCCCTGTTCGCTGGCCAGCCGGGCGGTGATCAGGGAGCCCGAGTGCAGGCCGGCCTCGACCACCAGCGTTCCCAGACTCATGCCGCTGATCAGCCGGTTGCGAATCGGAAAATGACCGCGGCGAGGGCCGGTCCCGGGCGGAAACTGGCTGACCAGGGCGCCTTGCCGCATGATGCGATGGGCCAGTTCGCGATGGCGGGCCGGGTAGACGCGGTCAAGGCCGGTGCCGGTGATCGCGATGGTGCATCCGCCGGCGTCCAGACAGGCCTCGTGGGCCGCTCCGTCGATGCCGGCGGCCAGGCCGCTGGTGATGACCAGCCCGGTTGCCGCCAGGGTGGCGGAAAAGTCACGCGCATGCGCCAGCCCGCCGGCGGTGGCGTTGCGGCTGCCGACGATGGCCAGCTGCGGTTTGACCAGGTGCTCGGGGTTGCCGGCGACGAACAGTGCCGGCGGCGGATCCGGAATCTGCTTGAGCAGCGGCGGGTAGTAGGGATCGTTCAGGGTGACCAGGTGGTGCCCGGGATCTTCCAGCCACGCCTGGCAGCGTGCCAGCCCGGCCGGCTCGGGCTGTCTCAGCGCCCGGATCTGGTCACCGCTCAGGCCGGCCCGGGCCAGCTCCCGGTCGGACCGCTCGACCCAGGCCAGGGGCTCGCCGAAATGCTCCAGCAAGCGGGCAAAACTGCGGTTTCCCAGGCCGGGCGCGAGGATCAGCGCCAGCCACGGGTCAGCCGCTGCGCCAGAACCCATCCTTCAAATCAAAGCGTGCGATCCGGATGGTCCAGGACGTCGTTGATGCGAATGGCGTTGGTCCCGTCGAGCACGATCGCGTAGCTGATGCGTTCGAACGGACGGAACACCATGATCTGGCCGGCGTATTCCTCCGGCAGCGTCACATGGACGCGGTCCGGCGACTGGAAAGCCGCCCGGCTCATGCGCGGATAGCGGAAATTGTCGCGGATGGTGTCCCCGGGACGGAACGCCGAGAACATATGGCCGGGCTCGATGCCGTCGGCGGTGCCGAGGTTGATCGCCACGATCTGGTAGTGGCCGACGCCGTAGTAGGCCTCGGTGATGGACAGCACGCGGCCGTTTTCGGGCACGGTGTCCATGGCGCGCGGGAAGAACTGCTCCTCGGGGACGAAGTCGTCGACCGGCAGGACGAGATCGCCGGCCATGACCTCGCGCCGGCCGTCGCCGATCAGCAGGATCGCCGGATCGCCGGCCTGAACCACCATGGCGCGGCCGGCCTCGTACAGTTCATAGCCGATCACCGGGTAGTCGAAGACCTCGAGCTGGCCGAAGGTGTTCTGCCAGATCTCGCTGCTGGGGCGTTCGCGAAAGGGTACCTGCGCGTGGCCGGTGCGCATGCGGTTGCGCCGCATCCCGCGATCGCCCACCGCGGCCTCGCTGCGGTCCACGAACTGGAAAGCCAGGCGCGCAATGACCACTTCGTCACCGACCTGCGCATCGCCCATGCCGCGGGCGAAAGTGCGGTCGCCGCTACCGGCGAAGATGCGCTGTTCCTGGTTGGCGATGATGTAGGGGAGATCTGCGAAGTCTTCCTCGCTGACCACGCGCGGATAGCGCAGGAACGGCGCGATGGCGTCCAGCGGCAGCGTGGTGATCGGGCGATCCAGTGCCTCGCGTCGTACCTGCGGCGACAGTCTGCGAACGGAGTCGTCGACCATCAGCCGCGGTTCGCCGCCGATGAACACCAGCGAGATGACGTCGCCGGGGAAGATCAGGTGCGGATTGTCGATCTGCGGATTGGCCTGCCAGATGGCCGGCCACTGCCAGGGGCGCGTGAGAAAGCGCGAAGCGATGTCCCACAGCGTGTCGCCCGGCTGGACGACATACTCGCGCGGATGGTCCTCGCGCAGTTCGATTTCGCTGGCCTGCACCCCCAGGGCCAGTCCAAGAACAAGCAAAAGCATTACTATGCGTTTCACGGGCTTAATCCCTCCCATGCCGCCGACGTGGCATTTCCATCGGCAGAGTATCATATTGAAACTCGATTGTCGTTCGGTCCAGAATTGTTCCAACGCAAAGAATCTGCCCCAAACAATCTCATCAACATCATGGCACGACTGACTATTTTGGAATTCCCGGATCCGCGCCTGCGCCGCGTGGCCAAGCCGGTCGAGGCGGTCACCGAGCGCGA
>SKKM01000217.1 GCA_007121485.1 Wenzhouxiangella sp.
AAATCTTGACCAAGCCGAATCGAGGCGGCTCAAGAATTTGGGATCGAGGTTGCAACGGGTTCGAGCTTGAATCCGGCCTCTCTCAGCAGCGAGATCAGGCCGTCCGTGCCCGGCAAATGCAGCGCACCGACGGCAATCATCAGCCCGCCCTGCTCCAGCAGCGGCAGGGCCCGCTCGACCATGGTGTGGTTGCGCCGGATCATGCCGATCTGCTCGAAGTGATCGCGCAGTTCGGGATCCAGATCGCTCATTTGCTCATGGGCCACCGCTTCCAGCCGGTCGAGATCACCGCTCAGGTAGGTCTGCATCAGTTCTTCGAACAGCTCGCCCTGGCGTGGGAAATCCGCCACCGCCTGGCGCAGGAGGTCCATTTGCATGGACTCCGGCATGCCGGCGAGAAATTCCAGCTGTTCTTCCAGGCGTTCCAGGGCGAGCACCTCCAGCCCCAGGCTGCGCGCCCGGACGGCCAGCGCGAGGTCCATGAACAGGCCCGTCTGCGGTGGTGGAATGGAGATGGTCATGGCCGCCGCCCAGGGTCTGAGCATGCGCACCGCAGGCTCCCCCATGCCGTAGTGCTGGTCAAGAATTTCTACCAGCGCCTGGTATAAATCCTCTTCCAGAACTTGATGCAGCCGGGGCTCGGGGAAGTGCATGGCCTGGCTCAGCGTCTCCATCATGGCCATGTCCGGCACCAACTCCAGGGCGAGGCGCCGCGATCGGGCCAGGGCGTCGAGCAGCTCGGGCGGAAAATCCAGCAGGCGCGCATCCTCGCTGTGGACCGTTCCCAGCAGCCAGTTCTGCTGGCCTTCCGGCCCCTGGACCGACCACAAGACCTGCGACCGACCCTCGGGCGGGAACACCAGCAGCAGGATGATGGTCAGGAACGGGGCCAGCACCAGCGAGCGGAATTCGATGGAACGATGACTATTCATGCACACAAGCCGATACCATGCAGGGATGATCATTCTACGATGCACGGCGGTGGGCGCCGCATGACGGCCATGGCCCAACGTTTCCGCGGCTTTCTGCCGGTGGTGGTGGATGTCGAGACCGGCGGATTCAATGCAGCGACCGACGCCCTGCTGGAACTGGCGGTCTGCATCATTCGCATGGACGAGGCCGGCTGGCTGCATCCGGCGCCGGTCCAGGTTCGGCATGTCGCCCCGTTTCCGGGCGCCAACATCGAACAGGCCGCGCTGGAGTTCAACGGCATCCGCCCCGACCACCCCCTGCGCCCGGCGGTCGAGGAGCCCGAGGCCCTGCGCGCCCTGCTCCAGCCGGTACGCCAGGAATTGCGCGACACCGGGTGCAAGCGCGCCGTGCTGGTCGGCCACAACGCCCATTTCGATCTGGGCTTTCTGAACGCGGCCATCGCGCGGGTCGGCTACAAGCGCAACCCCTTCCATCCGTTCAGCTGCTTTGATACGGCAACGCTGGGCGGTCTGGCCTATGGCCAGACCGTGCTGGCCCGCGCCGTCGCTGCGGCCGGCCTGGAGTGGGACGAGAACCGCGCCCACTCGGCCGCCTACGACACCGAGCGCACCGCGACCTTGTTCTGCACCATCGTCAACCGCTGGCGCCACCTGCAGGAAATGGAGTAACACCCCCGCTGTTGACGAATCGCTGTTATCTTAAAAGGGTACCAATTTGGTCCCACACCAAGGCACCCACGATTTTTCTGTCACTCAACTGTGAGGAGAGCACCATGGCTTTTTCACTACCTGACCTGCCCTACGCGCTGGATGCGCTGGCGCCGAACATTTCCCGCGAGACCCTGGAATACCACTACGGCAAGCATCACCAGACCTACGTCACCACGCTCAACGGCCTGATCGAGGGCACCGAGTTCGCCGGCAAGGACCTGGACGACATCGTAAAAACCTCTTCCGGCCCGATGTTCAACAACGCCGGCCAGATCTGGAACCACAACCTGTACTGGCGCTGCATGACGCCGAACGGCAAGGGCGCGCCGGAAGGCAAGCTCGGCGAGCTGATCCAGCGCGACTTCGGCGACTACGATCGCTTCGTCGACCAGTTCACCCAGGTCTGCGTGAAGCAGTTCGGCTCGGGCTGGGGCTGGCTGGTGCAGACGCCGGAAGGCAAGCTGGAGGTCGCCAACACCCCCAACGCGGAAAACCCGCTGCTGGGTCAGAACCACGCCCTGCTGGGCTGCGACGTGTGGGAACACGCCTACTACATCGACTACCGCAACGCGCGGCCGAAATATGTCGAGGCCTTCCTGGAAATCGTCGACTGGGATTTCGTCGCCTCGCGACTGAAGTAAGTCCCGGTACTCCGGTTGTCCGGCTGACGGCGGTTTGCTCGCCGTCAGCCGGTACCGGATCGTGGTGTTGCATAATCTGGTGCTGTAGCCAAGGGCCACCGGAAACGCTGCCGACACCACCATGAGCCACCTTTTCAACACCTATGCCCGCATGCCGATCACGCTGGTGCGCGGGGAAGGCGCCTGGCTGTTCGACGACCAGGGCAAACGCTACCTGGACGCCCTGAGCGGCATCGCGGTCTGCAGCCTGGGCCACGCCCATCCGCGCATCGCCGCCGCCCTGGCCGACCAGGCCGGCAGGCTGATCCACACCGCCAACATCGTCCACCTGCGCGAGCAGGAGGCGCTGGCCGACCGCCTGGCCGAGATTTCCGGGCTGGACCGGGCCTTCATCGCCAACTCCGGCGCCGAGGCCATCGAG
>SKKM01000035.1 GCA_007121485.1 Wenzhouxiangella sp.
CCGCCCGTGGTCGTGGTCATGACCCAGATCGACCGCCTGCGCCCGGTGCGCGAATGGAACCCGCCCTACCGCCTCGACCCGCCCGAGGGCGCCAAGGCCGAACAGATCGTGGCCGCCGCCGGCCGGCTGGCCCATGACCTGGCCGTGCCGGTGGCGGACATCGTCCCCGTGTGCCTGCGCGATGGCCACCGTGACAACGTCGACGATGCGTTGTGGGCGACCCTGCTCGAGCGGATGGACGAGGCCCGCCGGGTGCGCCTGCTGCGCTGCCTGAAGGCCAGGAGAAGCGAGGAGAACTGGCGCCTGCTCAAGCGCCAGCTGCGCCGCTCGGGCCGCCTGATCGGTCAGGCCGCGCGCGACACCCTGTCCGGCTGAACCCGGACCCGTCCAAGGGCCAATCTGCGATACTCGAGGCTGCAAACATGCCAGTGAACACGAAGGGAGAGCCCATGAGCAGCCTGCAGATCGGCGAGGAGTCCAAACCGCGTTTCGAGTTCCGCAGCTTCGGCCAGCAGTTCGACGCCGCGCACCAGCGCATGGCGCGCCTGTCGGTGCCCGTGCCCGAGGCGGTCTGGGAGCGCCACTCCGACGAGGTCTACATCCTGTCGCGGACCAACGACGTCAACAACACCAAGATCCGCAACGGCAAGATGGACATCAAGACCTACATCCAGAGCGTGGACGGCCTGGAGCAGTGGAACCCGCTGATGAAAGGCGAGTTTCCCATGGCGCGCGAGATGCTGGTCGATGAAGTCATTCCCGCCTTCCAGGTCGACCTGCGCCTGCCGCAGCAGGACGCCTTCACCCTCGATGAATTCCTGGCCCTGGTGCGCGCCCACGCGGAACTGCAGGCGGTGCGGGTGCACAAGCAGCGCTTCGGCTACATGGTCAACGATACCTTGTGCGAGTACGGCCTGGTCCTGATCAACGGCGCGCGCGTGGCCACGATCAACTCCGAGTCCACCGAGATCGACGACATCAAGAAGACCATCGCCGATGTCGGTCTCGAGGGCGTCGAGAACATCAACTACCTGCAGGCCATCAAGCGCGTGATCGGCATGATCGACCGCCCGCTGGCCAACTGACGGATACCGGAACAGGAAGCGACCATGGCACAGGAAATCGAACGCAAGTTTCTCGTCGACGGCGACTACAAGTCCGAGATCAGCGCCAGCCAGCGCATCGTGCAGGGTTACCTGTCGTCGGTCCCCGAACGCACCGTGCGGGTGCGCATCAAGGGCGAGCGCGGCTACCTGACCATCAAGGGCATCGGCAGCGCTTCCGGCGCCAGCCGCTACGAATGGGAACGCGAGATTCCGGCCGGCGAGGCCGAGGAATTGCTGGCCCTGTGCGAGCCCGGCGTGATCGACAAGACCCGCCACCTGGTCAGCCGCGGCGCGCACACTTTCGAAGTCGACGAGTTCCACGGCGACAACGCCGGCCTGGTGGTGGCCGAAGTGGAACTGGGTTCGGAAGACGAGGAGTTCGAGCGCCCGGAGTGGCTGGGAGAGGAAGTCACCGGCCAGACGCGCTACTACAACTCGCAGCTCATGCAGCATCCGTTTCGCGACTGGAAACCGGCTTGAACCCCGGGTGGAGCGCGTCTCTGGACCCTTGAGCACGCGCCCGGTCGACCCGAGCTTGGGCGAACTTATCGCTCAGGCCGCGGCGAACGCGGCCAGGAAGGCCAGTATCCCGAAGCCAAAGATCAGCGCCAGGGCCAGGCCCAGCAGGATCAGGCCAATACTCAGATAGCCCAGAATCAGGCCGGCCAGGGCGAGGCCGTCGCCCTGAAGTTCCCCGCGCGAGTCGCGAATCTGTCCGCGCGCCACATGCCCGGCAATGATGGCAATCAAAGCGCCAATGATCGGCAGCGCCACCCAGCTCAGAATCCCGAACACCAGGCTGATGATGGCCAGAGGTGAAGTCTCTGCCTGCGCTGCTCTCATCGCTGCCCTGCCAGGACGGGTTGCCAGCGCAGATGATAGAACAACGGGAGCCGGCACAACGGCTGATGCCGCTACCAGCTATAATATTTATGCGGTGTTCAGGGGAGTTGACCATGCGCCAGGCCGCGCGTCAACAAGGCCAATTCGCTGTCGCTGAAAAGATGCAGACAGCCGGCATGCCCGATCTTGCCGTGCGCACGTTCCAACATTACTACCAGCAGCTGCTCGAGGGCAGATCCGGCCTGCTGGGCGAGGATCGCATCGGGCCGGTCGAGACCGTGGCGAGCCTGGGCGACTGGGCCGGGCAGGCCGAAAAAGGCCGCGACGCCCTGGCGCAAACGGTCATCATCAAGCTGAACGGCGGCCTGGGCACCAGCATGGGCCTGAACCAGGCCAAGTCGCTGCTGCCGGCGCGCGAAAACTCAAGCTTTCTGGAGCTGATTGCGCACCAGGTACTACAGCTGCGCAGCGTCAGCGGCCATCCGGTGCCGCTGCTGCTGATGAACAGCTTCAACACCGAGACCGACTCGCTGAACCACTTGAGCACCCTGCCGCAGCTGGCCACGGACCAGGCGCCGCTGCCGCTGTCGTTCGTGCAGCACCAGGTGCCGCGGCTGCATGCAGAGAATCTGGAGCCGATCGCCTGGCCGGCCGAGCCGCAGCGCGAGTGGTGCCCGCCGGGACACGGCGATCTCTACACCGTGCTTCACGCCTCCGGCCTGCTGCAGGATCTGCTGACCCGCGGCTATCGCTA
>SKKM01000148.1 GCA_007121485.1 Wenzhouxiangella sp.
CGCTGGGCCTGCTGGCGCTGCTCGGCATGGGCCCGGCCGCCCTGCAGCGGCCGGCGCTGGAATTGTTCAGCCGCAAGGCCAGCACGGTGCTGACCAACGTGCCCGGTCCGCAGCATCCGCTGTACATGGCGGGAGTGCCGATTCGCGAGATGATGTTCTGGGTGCCGCAGACCGGCTCGATCGGGATGGGAATCAGCATCATCAGCTATCACGGCCGGGTCTACTGCGGCTTGATCACCGACAACAAGCTGGTGCCCGATCCGCAGACGGTGATGGGCTACTTCGTCGAGGAATTCGAGAACCTGCTGCACCTGACCATGCTGATCGGGCCGCAGCCGGGACGGATCGATCCGGCGACGGCTCAAGCCGTGCACGAGTGGATCTGCACCGACCTGGGCAGCGCCGGCGAAGCCGGGATGGTTTGAGGGCGGGCAAGGCCCGCGGGGTTCAGGGTTCAGGGTTCAGGGTCAGAATTACTTCGCATGCGAGCATCCGAGCGTAGCCTTGACGCACTGAAACCTGAACCCTTAACCCTGAACCCTTAACCCTGTAAATAATCCTTCGCGTACTGCACATCCAGGTACTGCATGGCCTCGATCGGCTTGATCGCGGCGGCTGTGGCGTAGGACTCGTTCGATTCGTCCAGGCGCTTGTCGCCGTACAGCAGGTACAGCGCGTTGCCGTACTCGATGTGGGCAATGGGTGCATCCGGGGTCATTTCCAGTGACTTGCGGCAGTCGGCCAGCCCGCGCTCGGCATTGGCGCCGTAGGTCATGCCGCCGATCAGCTTGCCGACCTTGTCGATGATCTCGGCATGGTACAGACCGGACGCCGTCCAGGCTTCGGCGTGTTGCGGGGCGAGTTTCAGCGCGCGGTCCAGCGACTGGCGGATTTTGCCGGCAACGCCTTCGGCAAGCGCCTTGGTCACCGAAATGCTCTGGCTGTAGCGACCGAGCAGGAAGGCGTGAAAGTAGTGCGCGTTGGCATCGTTCGGCCAGCGTTCAATGGCGGCCTCGGCCCGCCGGACGCCCTCACGATAGATATCGACCTTGGTCGCCTCGTCGTTTTCCAGGTAGTCGGCGTAAATGCCGCAGGCCTTGTTGGCAACGGCGTGCGCGATCAGCCCAATGGATTCCGCGCCGCTTACGGCCGCAGCGAAGCGTCCGGCGTGGAAATCACGCCAGGCCTGCTGCAGGGCCCCGGCGGTGGTTTCAGGATCGGCGCACTCCGGATCCAGCGCCTTGACTCGCTTGCTGTCCGGAAAGGGTTCCTGGTCGCCACGATGCAACGCTGACCATGCCTGCTTGAGCTTCGCTCCGGGATATTCGAAGCGGTCGTCGGGATGCGGAAAGTCCGCCCAGTCGTCGGTTTTCATTTTTAGTGTGACTGCTCTAGAACCAGGCCCTATCTTAATCAACAAAGGCGCTGTAAACACCCATGCGCCACTGAGCCCAAACTAGGACAAGGAGCTAGATCTCATGGCCAAGAAAGTCGCCAAGAAAAAGGTTGCCAAGAAGAAGGTGACCCGCAAGACCGAAACCCGCAAGAACGTCGCCCACCAGGCGCAGGATTACGCACAGGAAATCTGGCTGGCCGGTCTGGGCGCTTTCTCCATGGCGCAGCAGGAAGGCAGCAAGCTGTTCAAGCAGGGCAGCAAGAGCATCGACGACGCCACCAGCAAGATGGTCGGTGAGTCCGCCAAGCTGTTCGAGCGCCTGGTCAAGGAAGGCGCCAAGCTGGAAAGCAAGGGCCGCAAGATCGCGACCGACGCCGTCGACGGCGTGCGCGGCGACGTCGAGAGAAGTGTCGACGAAGTGCGCAAGACCGCGCAGACCAACTGGGACAAGCTGGAAAAGGTATTCGAGCAGCGCGTGGCCCGTGCTCTGAGCCGCCTCGGCGTGCCGACCTCGGACGAAATCCGTGAACTCAGCAACCGCGTGGCCGAACTGAACAAGCGCGTGACCGAGCTGGCCAGGAAGCAGCAGGCGAGCAAGCCGGCCGCACCGAAACCGGCCAAGAAGACCGTTGCCAAGAAGGCTCCGGTGACCCCTGCCGAAGAGCCGCCGAAGGCAGGCTGAGGTCGCGAACGACTACCCCGAAGCAGTCCGGGCTCCCCTCGGCCCGATCAGACTGCTACTTTTAGCCCGGACCTGGTCCGGGCTTTTTTTATCCGGCCTGGCATCGTGTCTGAGCGCGAAGGCTTCGCCTAAGCCGGGTTGCCGTCCTCGCCCGCGAGCTTCCGCTTCAGTTCGACGCGGTGGCGAGGCCTTCAACGGAAGCTCCCGCACGAGGACGGCCTGATGGCGTCGGATTGTGGGGCCATTGTTGAAGCTGGCTCAGACACGATGCCAGGCAACTCATTTTCACAGCTCGGCGTACTGGCCGGCCAGCGCCTCCATTTGGTCGCGCGTCTCGCCGATCAGGTAGGGACTGAGCAGGCTCATCACTTGCCAGGCAGCGCGGCCGGGCCGCACCTCATCATCCTGCACCTGGTCGAAGGCCAGCCAGAAGGTGCTGACCAGCGCGATGTTGCGAATGGTTGCCTTCAGCTCCCGCTCGCTGGCCTGCATCCGCCCGTCCTCGATCAGGTCGTCGCACAGGCGGGCGGCCGATTCCATGGTCAGGCGCAGAATGCCCTTGAAGCGCTGGTGCAGTCCGCGATGGCGGTCGCACAGGTCGCTCAGGTCCCGATAAA
>SKKM01000061.1 GCA_007121485.1 Wenzhouxiangella sp.
ATCTGCCCCTGCAGATGCTGATAGGAAGGCGAGTCGCTCATCCGAGCTGCCGGATGGCCTCGATCAGCTCTTCGCGCTTGCGCCGGAACACGGCCACCGTCTCCACGTGACGATAGCGAATGCGCTGCTCTTCGTCCAAAAGGTAAACCCCCCTCTTCATTCCAATCAATGCCTTGCAATCATATTTTGAAGCCACTTCCAGGTTAGGATCGCTGAGCAGGGTGAACGGCAGACCATGCTTCTCGCGAAAAGCACGGTGCGATGCAGCGTCATCGGCGCTGATGCCGATCACGCTCACGCCCAGATCCGCGAAGGCCTCCAGCCCATCGCGATAGTCACACAACTGCCGGGTGCAGACCGGGGTGTCGTCGCCAGGGTAGAACACCAGCAGGAGGCGCTGCCCCCGGTGCTCGGACAGCCGGAACGGCTGTTCATCCTGGTCCGGCAGGGTGAAATCGGGGGCGGCATCGTCGAGCGCGAGGGCCATCGGCAGGGTCTCCGGCGGGCAGGCAGCAATCCAGTCTGCCCAAAAGCTGATCAAGCCCTGCATTATAATGAAGCGATATACCCGGAGGCGTCGGCACCGGCTCTCGGTTCGCTGCACCGGCCAGCACCGGATCCCTTTCCGCCGCGCGAAGCGAGGCCACGCATGCTCAAACTCACACCTGCCAGCCAACCCAAACCCAAGGGTCGCCCCCCCGTCATTGGACTGGCCATCGCCGGCGGCGGGCCGCTCGGCGCCATCTACGAACTCGGCGCGCTGCAGGCGCTGGAGGAAGCCATCGACGGCGTGCAGATGCACGGACTGGATATCTACATCGGCGTCAGTTCCGGCTCCTTCCTGTCGGCCAGCCTGGCCAACCAGATCACCGCCACCCAGATGAGCCGGATCTTCATGAGTTCGCCGGACGCCGAGTTCCGCTTCCAGCCGGACCTGTTCCTGCGCCCGGCCGTGCGCGAGTACTTCAACCGCGTCATGAGCGTGCCCGGCGTGGTGCTCGACATCCTGCTCGAATGCATCCGCCACCCGGAGCGGATTGCGCACCTGGAAAGCATCGAGAGCCTGAGTCGCCTGGTGCCGACCGGCATCTTCGACAACCACAGCATCGACGAATTCGTCGCCGGCATCCTGTCGCGCCCGGGACGGACCAACGATTTCCGCCAGCTCGGCGCCAAGCTGCGCGTGGTTGCGGTGGACCTCGAAACCGGTCAGGCCGTGCGCTTCGGCGAACCCGGCTGGGATCATGTTCCTATCTCCAGCGCGGTGCAGGCCTCGGCCGCCCTGCCCGGCCTGTATCCGCCGGTCCGGATTGACGGGCACTACTACGTCGATGGCGCCCTGCGCCGCACCCTGCACGCCTCGGTGGCGCTGCGCGAGGGCGCCGACCTGCTGATCGGCATCAACCCGCTGGTGCCCTACGACGCGGAACTCGATCCCAACGTGCCACCGGATGGCCGCAGCTCCAGCCGCATGATCAAGGGCGGTTTGCCGGTCGTGCTGTCGCAGACCTTCCGCGCGCTGATCCAGTCGCGCATGCAGGTCGGGATGGCCAAGTACCAGACCGAGTTCCCAGGCTCATCCATCCTGCTGGTCGAGCCCAACCGCAACGACGAGCGCATGTTCTTCACCAACGTGTTCAGCTATGCTTCGCGCCATGAGCTGATCGACCACGCCTACCAGACCACGCGCAGCGAACTGCTGGCCAAGGCCGACGAACTGGAAGCCTTTCTGGAACCCTTCGAACTGGGTCTGAATCGACGCATCCTCGAACGGGAGCGCAGTTTCGTCGAGAGCATGAACTCGGAGAAGCGCTACCTCGCCCCCATGGGCAACAGCCTGGCCCGCAGCCTCGATCGGCTCGAGCGCATCATCCGAAGCTGAAGCGATCCAGCCGGCGGACCGGCGCTCCCGGCCCGCCGGCGCAAGCCCGCCGCGCCCTACCAGTGGATGCCGCGCATCAGCGAGGCAAACGCCACCTGCTCCTGGGTCGGCTGGTCGTCCTTGCCGGGCTGCTCGCCCTTGGCCGCCGAGGAATCCGGGAACATGCGGAACGCCGAGTTCATGATGATCTCCGAGCTCTTCGGCGCGACCGAGTGCAGCACCTGGGCAAAGATGCCCAAGCGAGTGGCGATGCGCTGCGGCCGGTAGATCACCGCCTGCTTGACCATGTCGGCGGCGTCTTCCGGGGTGATGGTCGGCACCGACTCGTAGATCTTGGTCGGCGCGATCATGGGGGTACGCACCAGCGGCATGTTGATGGTGGTGAAGGACACCCCGGTGTCGTTGAACTCGGAGGCCGCGCAGCGCGCGAAGGCGTCCAGCGCCGCCTTGGAAGCCACGTAGGCGGAAAAGCGCGGCGCGTTCGACAGCACGCCGATCGAGGAGATGTTGATGATCTGGCCGCTGCGGCGTTTTTCCATGACCGGCAGGAAGCCCATGATCAGCCTCAGCGCGCCGAAGTAGTTCAGCTGCATGCAGCGCTCGAAGTCATGAAAGCGGTCGTAGGACAGGGCGATCGAGCGGCGGATGGAGCGGCCGGCGTTGTTGACCAGGATGTCCACATGCCCGTGGTCGGCCAGCACCTGCTTGATCAAGCGGTCGGCGTCGTCCAGGTCGGCCAGGTCGCAGGTGTAGGGAAAGGCCTGGCCGCCCTCGGCCTCGATCTCGGCCTTGGTTTCCAGCAGCTG
>SKKM01000192.1 GCA_007121485.1 Wenzhouxiangella sp.
CCGATCAACACCATGATGCAGATGGCGGCGATATCGACGCGGACGATCTCGAAGACGAACAGGAAGATGGTCAGGCCCAGCACCACCAGGACGAGAACCATGTCGCCGCTTAAGGTCAGGCCACCGTCCATGCTGTTCGGGTCTCTGCGCTCTCTTTGAAGGAGTGAATGCGAAGGGTCAGACGATGCCTAGGACACCAAGTCCCCGGTTACCTTACCCGATATTCCGACCAGCGAACACCGGCGCGCGGGCAAAATGTCAGCGCCGCGCAAACAGCAGGTCGAAGATGTCGTGGCCGCGGCCGAGGCCGCGCCGCTCGAACCGCGTCTGCGGCCGCCAGGCCGGCCGGTCGACCCAGGGCTGGCCCAGGTTGCTGAAGGCCGCGCAAGGCTCGAGCACCTCCAGCATCCACTCGGCGTAAGGCGCCCAGTCGGTCGCCAGATGCAGCAGCCCGCCGCTGCGGATGGCGGCCCCCAGGAGGTTCACGAAATCCGGCTGAATGATGCGGCGCTTGTGGTGGCGCTTCTTCGGCCACGGATCGGGGAAGTAAATGCGCACCTGCTCCAGGCTGCCGGCCGGGGCCTGCTGCGACAATAGCTCCACCGCGTCTCGCATCGCCACCCGGACGTTGCCCAGCCCGGCCTCGTGCACGGCTCGCAGCGCGCGACCGACGCCGGGCTCGTGCACTTCGACGCCGAGGAAGTTGAAGTCAGGCTCGGCGGCCGCCATGGCGACCAGGGCCTCGCCGTTGCCGAAACCGATTTCCAGCACCAGCGGCGCCGGCCGCTCGAATGCCGCGCGCAGGTCCGGCAGCGCCGGGTCGAGCTGGTAGACCGGCAGCAACTCGTCCAGCGCCCGCTGCTGGGCCGGCGTCAGGCGGCCGGGCCGGCGCACGAAGCTGCGCACCCGCCGCAGGTGCTCGCCTTCCTCGCGCTCAAGCGTCACGGGGCCGGGTTTCCGTCCTGCCCGAACAGCCACTCGAAAATGGCCGTGCGCGCGTATACACCCATCCGCACCTGTTCCAGGATCAGCGACTGCGGGCCGTCGGCCACGCCCGAGCTGATTTCCATGCCGCGGTTGATCGGACCCGGATGCAGCACCCGGCAACCCGGCCGGGCCAGCGCGAGATGATTGGTCTGCAGACCCCAGCGGGCGTGGTAGCTGGCCGGATCCGGCCAGGCCTGCTGGTCCATGCGCTCATGCTGCACCCTGAGCATCATGATCACGTCGGCGTCGCGCACCGCCTCGTCCAGGCTGGCCGCGCGGGTCACGCCTTGGGGCAGGACCTCGGGCATCAGGCTGTCGGGCCCGGCGATGCGCAGCTCGGCGGCGCCGCAGCGGGAAAACAGGCCCAGGCCGGAGCGGGCCACGCGGGAATGTCGCACGTCGCCGATGATCGCGATCGCCCGGCCGCGCACATCGATGCCGGCGCGCTTGAGGCAGGCCAGGTCGAGCAGGGCCTGGCTGGGGTGATGACCGCTGCCGTCGCCGGCATTGAGCAGCCTGAGCCCGGGCGGCAGCCCCGCGGCCAGGCGATGGCAGCGACCGGTTTCCGGATGCCGAACGATGATCGCGCCCACGCCCATGGCCGCCAGCGTGGCCGCCGTGTCCTCCAGGCTTTCGCCCTTGCTGGACGAAGACCGGTCCAGCTCGATGTTGATCACGGTCATCCCCAGCCGGCGGGCAGCCAGCTCGAAGGAGACCCGAGTCCGGGTGCTGGGCTCGAAGAACAGGTTGACCACGGTTTGCGGCACCACCGCCGGCCTGGCGCCGTCGGCCAGGGCCAGCGTGCGCGCGAGCAACTGCTCCAGGTCGCTGTCCTGCAGCTGATCGATGTCGAGCAGGTGGCGTGTGTCAGGCATGTCGGTGCTCACTCATCCAGGACTCCAGGATCAGCGCCGCCGCCATGCTGTCCAGGCGGGCCGCGTCGCGCTTGCGTGCCCGCCCCTGCTCGCGCCGCTGGGCGAAGCCACGCGCGGCTTCCTGCGAACTCATGCGCTCGTCGTGCAGGCTGATGGGGCAGTCCGAGGACCGCTGCGCCAGCCGTGCCGACAGCTGTTCGGCGAAGGCGCGCACGCTGCGGCTCATGTCGGTTTCGGCGCCGTCGGCTGCCAGCGGCAGTCCGATGATGATGCGTCCCGGACGCCAGCGCTGCACGACCTGGTCGACGGCCGCCAGCAGGGCCTCGGCTTGGCGGTAGCGGATCGGCTCCAGCGGCTGCGCCGAACCGGTCAGGGGATGACCGATGGCCAGTCCGGCCTTGCGCGTTCCGTAATCGATCGCCAGCAGAGCGCCGCCGTCAGGCATGGCCACCCTGCGGCTGCAGGCGACCCACGTCGATGCCGAGCCGGGCAACGGCGCTGGCCCAGCGTTGCTCGACCGGCAGGTCGAACAACAGCTCGGCGTCGGCCATCACGTTGAGCCAGGCGTTGTCGCGCATCTCTTCTTCCAGTTGACCGGCGCCCCAGCCGGCGTAGCCCAGCGCGACCAGGAATCGTTCGGGCCCGCGGCCGGCGGCGATGTCCTCGAGCACATCGCGCGAGGTGGTGATGAGGATGTCCGGCCCCACCGGCATGCTCGACTCGTAGTGCCGGTCCGGACTGTGCAGGACGAAGCCGCGCTCGCGGTGCACCGGGCCGCCGTCGAACACGCGCTGGCCACCCAGCCGCTCTTCGCTGCAGCTCAA
>SKKM01000267.1 GCA_007121485.1 Wenzhouxiangella sp.
CCGCCAGGCGACTTTCGAGGTGCCCGGCTTCGTACTGGCTGCTGATCTCTCCGAGCAACTCGGGTACCGCAATCCCGTGTTCCTGCAGGCGGCGCTTGCACAGAATCTTGTTGTCAACCAGCGGGTACAGGCGGCGCGGATTGTGGCGCATGATGAAGTTGGCGTTGCGGTCGTTCAAACCCAGTACGCCGGCCGCGCGCAAACGCCGATAAAGCCCGATCATGGTTTGGCGGCCAGGCTGCGAAACCGCATCAGTTCGCTGAGCCGGTAGCCCGAATACCGGCCCATGATGATGGTCAGACCGAGCAGAACGAGCATCAACTCCGGAAATACGAAGACAAGGTGCTGGACCTGGGCCAGCGACATCACGTAAAACGCCAGGGCCGCGATCAGGCCCGAGCCGGCCGATTCCTTCAGGGCGTCGACGGCGCCGCGTTCTTCCCACACGATGGACATGCGCTCGATGACCATGGCCAGGATGACCATCGGAAAAAGCCCCACCGACAGGCCGACGTCCCAGCCCAGACGATGGCTGAGCAGGCTCAACAGCACCATCAGGATGACCACGACGACGAGCACCGCGGTGAGCCGCGGCACCAGCAGCAGCTGCAGCTTCTCGAGGTAAAAGCGAATGATCAGGCCGACGGCGATCACGGTCGAAAACAGGATCAGCCCTGCGATCAATCCGGTTTCGCGGAAGGCCAGCGCAATCAGCACCGGCATGAAAGTCCCGAAAGAGGGCAGGCCGACGACGTTGCGCATCAGTACCATGATGAAGGCGCCGATCGGCACCAGCAGCAGGACCGCATAAACCGCCTGCGTTTGCAGCGGAAGATTGGAAAGCGACATGCGGGCAATCCGCGATTCCTGCATGACCGCCCGTTGTTCGGCAAGATCCAGCGCGCCCAGCTCGCTCCGGCGTACAGACCAATCCAGGGCGACGAGCGTGGCGCCCTCGACGTCCACCGTCGGCCGGTCGCCGACCCACCAGATCAGGAAGCGCTCAGGCAGACCACGTTGGCCGCTGACCGGATCGAAGACGATCCAGGTGCGCTGGTTATGGACCGCGAGAAGTCGTTCAGGCTGCGCCCGTCGATCAGTGTCGACCAGGCGAAACCCGTTGATCTGCTCGGTCGGAATGCGGGCACCGGCCAGGAGCAATCGGGCCAGGCGCACCGGGTGCCCGCGAAACTCGGGGTTGCTGTTGAACAGGGCGACTTCCTCGCTGGGCGCGGACGAGTTGATGCGGGCCAGGAGCTCGGTCGTGAACGAGGCGACGTCGGCCGATTGACGGCGCACATCGTCGATGATGGACTGCATGGCGGTCGCGTACGGTTCCGCCAGTTCCGGAACCTCCGGGAATGGCGGCTGGGGGGCGGTGAAGTCGGCGAACTGGTCGCGGTAGAAAACGGCCTGGTAAAACAGGGACTGCTGGCCGGAAGCGCGCCGCACCGTCCAGTGCGCGACGCGGTCGTTGCCGCTTTCTTCGACGGCCAGGCCGTAGCCCCGCGAAATGAAGCTTTCGCGCAGCCGCCCCAGGCCGGGCGTGGCCTGCGGCAGCTGGAACTCGACCCGGATGGGTCCGGTCCCGGCCCGCATCTGCAGGCGCGCCTGCACCGTCCAGGCTTCTTCGACGAGGTCGGACTTCAGCGGAAAGCCAAGCTGGGTATGTTTGTAATAAGCCAGGCCCAGACCGGTCAGAATCAGGGTCAAGGCAAGCAAGGACCAGTGCAGTGTCTGGCGCATCAGGCCTCTATGTCGAATTTGCAGCTTGGCGGATGCAAGAAACGTTGTCCCGAGTCGACCAGGGCGAAATCCTTCAGGGCACTACGCCCCAGCAGCATAGGATAGGTCAGTTGGCTGCGGTCGATCAGGTTGACTTCCACCTCGCGCAGCTTCCCTCCCAGGCAAACCGGAAGTTTAATCACTGGCCGGCGCTGATGGTTGCCGTCGTGGCGGATGATGCGGACGTTTCTGACCAGCGGCTTCTCCAGGGTCAGCTCATCCTGGCTCTCGGGATCGGTGACGGTAAAGCGCACCAGTCGCTGTCCGCCCCGCCTGAACCGACGGATATTGGTCGCGTCCAGCGAGGAATTCTGGGCGCCGGTATCCAGCAGGGCATCGACCGCCAGATCACCGTCCAGCAGCTTGACTCTCTCGACCCAGCCGAAGATCTCCAGCTCCTCGCGCTCGGCCGCGGTCGTGGCCGTCCAGGCCAGGGAGCCAGCCAGCACCAGTTGGAGGATAATCAATGCACGCACCACGAAGTATCTGGCTCCCGGTCAATCAGACCCACATAGAGTATTTGCCAGGGCGCTTAGTTCCAAATCCGCAACCCGGAAAAAGCGAAGCCCCGGCACTCGAAACGAGCACCGGGGCTTCCATGTAAATGCCTGGCAGCGCCGGCCATCTCAGCATGGCGGTTTGCGGCGCAAGCCGCAAGAAGCCTTGCTGAAGGGGCCGACTAGCGCGTGACCGTTGGTCAACTGCCAGGTCGCTGAAGCCAGCACCCAAAAGAGCGAAGCCCCGGCACTCGAATCGAGCACCGGGGCTTCTATGTAAATGCCTGGCAGTGACCTACTCTCGCACGGACGAACCGCACTACCATCGGCGCTGGCACGTTTCACTTCCGAGTTCGGGATGGGGTCGGGTGGTTCCATGCCGCTATTGCCACCAGGC
>SKKM01000238.1 GCA_007121485.1 Wenzhouxiangella sp.
ACATCACCGACCCGGTCAACCCCGAGCGGATCGACGCCGTGGTCGATCCCGGATTCGCCTACTGGCACTCGGCCACCTTTAACAACGACGGCACCAAGGTGCTGTTCACCGACGAGTGGGGCGGTGGCACGCGGCCGCGCTGCCGCGCCTCCGACCCGCTGAACTGGGGCGCCAACGCCATCTACGACATCGTCGACAACCGCCTGGTGTTCCGCAGCTACTACAAGATGCCGGCGCCGCAGACCGAGCAGGAAAACTGCGTCGCCCACAACGGTTCGCTGGTGCCCGTCCCCGGCCGCGACATCATGGTCCAGTCCTGGTACCAGGGCGGCATCTCGGTGTTCGATTTCACCGATTCGGCCAACCCGGTCGAGATCGCCTTTTTCGACCGCGGCCCGATCGACGAAGAGGCCCTGGTCACCGGCGGCTACTGGTCGTCTTACTGGTATCGCGGCCGGGTGTTCGGCACCGAGATCGTGCGTGGACTCGACGTGCTGTCGTTGATTCCCAGCGACTACCTCAGCCCCAACGAGATCGCTGCGGCGTCCCTGGTCAACGCGGACGAAGTGTTCAACCCGCAGCAGCAGTTCCGCGTCGACTGGCCGGCGGTGCCGGTGGTTGCGCGCGCCTACATCGACCAGCTGGAGCGCGGCCTGCACCTCGGTCCCGAGCACCAGGCGCGGCTGGAAGATCTGCTGGAGCGCGTCGAGGCGGCCAATGGCCATGCCGATGCCGAACTGGCCGCGGCGCTTGCCGAGCAGGCCGACTCGGTATCCGATCTGGGGGCCGCGCGCAGCGGCGTTACCGGCCAGCGCCTGCTGGCGCTGGCCGAGGTTCTGCGGCAGATCGCCGGGTCGAATTGAGTTAGGGTTGGCGTTGCCCGTCGCCCGGGGAGCGTGGCGGCATTTGTCCCTGCGCAACCCGCAGGCAGCCAGGGTGACCGATCAGTTGAGGGACTAGTCATGCAGCCTTTTTCGGAAAATCGACGGTTCGATGCCAGCCACTACAACCGCAAGGGACAGCTGAAGAAGCGGATCTACACGCGCGAGCTGCGCCGCCTGCAGCTGGAACTGGTCAAGCTGCAGCGCAGCGTGCAGGAAAGCGGCCGACGCGTGGTGATCGTGTTCGAAGGCCGCGATGCGGCCGGCAAGGGCGGGGTGATCAAACGCATCACCGACATGACCAACCCGCGCGTGGTGCGCACCGTGGCCCTGGGCGTGCCGTCGGATCGGGAAAAAACCCAGTGGTACTACCAGCGCTACGTCGAACATCTGCCGGCGGCCGGCGAAATCGTGCTGTTTGACCGTTCCTGGTACAACCGTGCCGGCGTCGAAAGGGTGATGGGTTTTGCCACCGAGGACCAGGTGCAGTGTTTCCTGCAGACCTGCCCGGAATTCGAACACATGCTGGTCCGCGACGGTATTCAGCTGATCAAGTACTGGTTCTCGGTCAGCGAGCGTGAGCAGGAACGGCGCCTGCGCGCTCGGGTGGAAAACCCCGCCAAGCGCTGGAAGCTCTCGCCCATGGACATCAAGGCGCGCAAGCGCTGGGCCGAGTACTCCCATGCCAAGGACGAAATGGTCAAGTACACCGACACCGAACATGCGCCCTGGCATTTCGTCGACGCCGACATCAAGCGCCACGCGCGACTCAACTGCATCGCCCACATGCTGTCGCAAATCCCCTACAGCGACGAGCCGCCGTCCGCACCTGAACTGCCGCGGCGCAAGTGGGCCAACGATGGCGAGGACCGCGCGCCCAAACCGGTCGAGTCTTACGTCGAGCGCTTGTACTGAGCCGGTGCTGGTTTGATGAAACAGGAACTCATCGTCACGCCGGTTTCGGGCGGTTGGCACGGACCCGTGACGCTCCTGGTTGCACTCACGCGCAGCTTGGGCTGGCCGTGGTGGTTTCGGCTACGGCCAAGGCTGGCGCGGGCACCAGATTTCCATCCGGCTGGACGGTAGCTCTAAGCGCAATGACTGCGGGAAGACGGTCGGTTTGCTCACGAAGGCTTGGCTGGGTGGCATGACAATGGCGGACCATGGCTTCCGCATCGACCCTCATGTCCAACGTACCCGAACCGCTACTCTTGTTTCCGCCGACGCGCGAGGCAGCGCTCCAGCGCCTGGCTGACTTTGCCCCGCGCGCCGGTCGCGCCTATAGCGCCGAGCGCAACTCGGACCCCGGTCCGGGCCTCAAGCGCAACGTTTCCATGCTCTCGCCCTACATCCGTCACCGCATGCTCAGCGAGCAGGAAGTGGTGGCAGCGGTCCTTGAACAGCACACGCCCGAGCAGGCCGAAAAGTTCATCCAGGAAGTGTTCTGGCGCACCTACTGGAAGGGCTGGCTGCAGATGCGGCCCAAGGTCTGGCGCGATTTCCTGGCCGAGCGAGACGGTGACTGCGAGCGCGTCGAGGCCAACGCCGGGCTGGCGCGCGCCCTGGCCGAGGCCGAGTCGGGGCGCACCGGCATTGAGTGTTTCGACGACTGGGCGCGCGAACTGGTCGCGACCGGCTACCTGCACAACCACACGCGCATGTGGTTCGCCTCGATCTGGATTTTCACCCTCAAGCTGCCCTGGGCGCTGGGGGCGGACTTCTTCTTGCGTCATCTGCTCGACGCCGATCCGGCCTCCAACACCTTGAGCTGGCGCTGGGTGGCCGGCATCCAGACCGC
>SKKM01000244.1 GCA_007121485.1 Wenzhouxiangella sp.
CCCAGGTTGTAGGTCAGTCGGGCCCCGGTGAAGGATCCCTGGCTGTCCTCGATGCGGGCATCGCCGACCATGGTGATCTGGTTTTCGATCAGGTCGTAGATGATCTGCTGCGAGCGCCCGGTGGCGATCGACCCGTCCTCCATGCGCATGCGCCAGGTGGTCGGGTCGCCGAACAATTCCACCCGCTGCAGACCCTCGTCGGTGCGATAGGCCCGACCCTCGTCGGCGCGAACGTCGAGTTCGCCCTGGACGATGCGCACGTTGCCGACCAGCGTCTGCACGCCGGTGCGCATGTCGTAGGCGCCGTCGTCGGCGTTGATCTGGATGCGTTCCTGGCGCTGGTCAGCGCTGGCGGTGACCGCGGCCGTGACCAGGATCAGGGCCAGGGCCAGACCGGCCAGGATGCAACTCGCCCTGTACATGGTCCGAAAACTCCAAGATGTCATCATCGAGCCGGAGCAGTGCGCGCCCGGCCTGAACGAACGAGCCGGGATGCTGCACTTCCACGGGACTCGCAGATTCGATTGTACGCGCGCGGGCATGGTGGTGCAGGCGGTCCGCGGTGATCCTGACTTCGCCGGCGGCGGCGTGGTGGATCAGCACCACGTTGCCCTCGAGCACGGTTTCCTCGGCCTCGCGCAGCAGCAGGGCGCGGTCGGCACGGCCCTGCCAGTCGGCACCCTCGGGCTCGATGTGGAAGGCCGGCTCGAACACGGTGGCCACGCGGGCCGCCGAGTCATGCTCCAGCCGCGGTCCGGAAATCAGCAGTTCCACCGCGCCCTCGGCATCGCGAAACAGGGCGCTGAAGTCGGTCAGGGTGTAGTCGAAGCGGGTGTCGGGCAGCGACGGCAGGATGCGCGCGCTGCGGTCGTCGGGGAACTGCCAGCGGACCACGAACACCAGCACCAGGGCGAGACAGGCGGCCAGGAAAAGGCTGCGCCTCATGAATAGCTGTCCTGCCAGGCTTCAAGCACCCCGCGTGCGGCCAGCAGCCGCTCGCTGAACTCGCGCACCGCGCCGCGCCCGCCGCCGGCCCGGGTGACGATGTCGACCCGGGCCCGGATCCAGGCGTCGGCATCGGCGGGCGCCGCGCTGAGGCCGCAGTGCTTCATGGCCGGCCAGTCGATCAGGTCGTCGCCCATGAACGACACCTCGACCGGCGGAATGTCCAGCGCGGCGGCCAGTTCCAAAAGCGCGCGCTCCTTGTCGGACACGCCCTGGCGCAGGTGGGATACGCCCAGCTCGGCCATGCGCCGCTCGACCACGCCCGAACGGCGAGCGGTGATGACGGCGACCGCGATGTCGTGGCGCATCAGGGCCTTCAGACCCAGCCCGTCGCGCACGTTGAAGGCCTTGATCTGGGTGCCGCGGTCGTCCAGGTAGAGCGTGCCGTCGGTCAGTACCCCGTCGACGTCGAATGCCGCCAGGCGGATCGCCGCGGCGCGCTGGTCAAGCCCGGTTTCGTCCATCTGACTCATACGACGCCGGCCTGCAGCAGATCCTGGAAGTTCAGCGCCCCGACCAGGCGGCCGGAGCGGTCGGTGACCAGCAGCCCCTGGATGCGATGGCTTTGCATGATGTCCACCGCCACCGCCGCCAGTTCGGTGTCGGCGACGGTGCGCGGCTTGCGCGTCATCACGTCGCTGACCGGGTGGGCGTGCAGGTCGCTGAACTTGTCGGCGTGGCGGCGCAGGTCGCCGTCGGTGACCACGCCGACCAGTTCGCCGGCCTGGTCGAGCACGGCGCACATCCCTAAGCGCGAGCGGGTCATCTCGAAGATCGCGTCGGCCAGCGGCGCCGATTCGTTCACCCGCGGCAGTTCCTCTCCGCCGTGCATGACGTCGGCAATGCTGACCAGCAGCCGCCGGCCGAGCTTGCCGCCAGGATGGGAGCGGGCGAAATCCTCGGCGGTGAAGCCGCGCGCCTCGAGCAGGGCCACGGCCAGCGCATCGCCCAGGGCGAGCTGGGCTGAGGTCGAGGCGGTCGGCGCCAGGCCCAGCGGGCAGGCTTCCTGGTCGACGGAGGTATCGAGATGCAGGTCGGCGTGGCGGGCCAGGGTGGAATCCGGATTGCCGGTCATGGCCAGTAGACCGATGCCCAGTCGCTTGATCACCGGCAGCAGGCGCAGCACTTCCTCGGTTTCGCCGGAGTTAGACAGCGCCAGCAGCAGGTCATCACGACGGATCATGCCGAGATCGCCATGGCTGGCTTCGGCCGGATGGACGAAGAAGGCCGGCGTGCCGGTGGAGGCCAGCGTGGCGGCGATCTTGTGCCCGACATGCCCGGACTTGCCCATGCCGGTGACGATGACGTGGCCGGTGCAGGCCAGCACGCGGCTGACGCCGGCCACGAAGCCCCCGTCCAGGCGCCGCGCCAGCGCCGTGATCGCCTCGGCCTCGGTGCTCAGCACCTTGCGCGCCGTGGCCAGGATGTCGTCGGTGCTTGTCTGCATCAGTTTGCGATCGCTCATGGTCAGGCCAGTTTAGCCGCGTCGGACGCGCCCATCATCCGCCCAGCGCATTGGTGATCACCACGGCCTGGTAGGCGAGGTAGCCTGCAAACAGCATGATGGCGGCCGGCCGGCTGATCAGGCCGGGCCCGCGCCTTCGCCAGACCAGCAGGAACAGGACGATGGAAAACAGGAACATCACGCTCAGGTCGCGATAGAACAGCACCG
>SKKM01000242.1 GCA_007121485.1 Wenzhouxiangella sp.
CGGCGGCGGTGGCGCGGTGGATGTCCTCGCCGGCGGCAAAGGCCTCGAGCAGGCGCTCGTCGTCGGACAGGTGGGCCATGATGCGCAGCTCGATCTGCGAGTAGTCCGCGGCCAGCAGCACCGAGCCCGGCGGGGCGACGAAGGCCTTGCGGATGCGCCGGCCCTCGGGCGTGCGGATGGGGATGTTCTGCAGGTTCGGGTCGGTCGAGGACAGCCGTCCGGTGGCCGCGACCGCCTGCTGGTAGTGGGTATGCACGCGGCCGGTGGCGGCAAAGACCTTTTCCGGCAGCCGGTCGGTGTAGGTGCTCTTGAGCTTGGCCAGGCTGCGGTGGCGCAGGATGATGCGCGGCAGCTCGTATTCGGCGGCCAGCTCCTGCAGCACGTCTTCGGCGGTCGAGGGCTGGCCCTTGGGGGTCTTGCGAATGACGGGCAGCTCCAGCTCCTCGAACAGAATGGCCTGCAGCTGCAGGGGCGAGCCCAGGTTGAACTCGCGGCCGGCGGCCTTGTGGGCCTGTTCCTCCAGTTCGGCCAGCTGGCCCTCGATCTCGCGGCTCTGGACGGCCAGCTGGTCGCCGTCCAGCGCCACCCCGGTGCGCTCCATGCGGGCCAGCACGGGGATCAGCGGGACCTCCAACTCTTCGTAGATGGTCTTGAGCGATCTTTCAGCCTCGAGCTTGGGCCACAGGTGGCGGTGCAGGGCCAGGGTGACCTCGGCGTCTTCGCCCGCATAGGCCGAAGCCTTGGCCACCGGCACCTGATCGAAAGTGACCTGCTGCTTGCCCTTGCCGGCGACCTGCTCGTAGCTGGTGGTCTGGCGGCCCAGGTAGCGACCGGCCAGCGAGTCCATGTCGTGACGGGTGGCCGTGGAGTTGAAGACATAGGACTGGAGCATGGTGTCGTGCGCCACGCCGGCCAGGTGCACGCCGGCCCGATGCAGGACGTTGAGATCGTATTTCAGGTTCTGCCCCAGTTTGGGCTTGCTGTCGTCTTCCAGCCAGTGCCGGAAGGACTCGACCACCTCGCCGGCCTCGAACTCGGTGTTCTGGTCGACGTGCGCCAGCGGCACGTACCAGGCCCGGCCCGGTTCGGTGGCGAAGGCCAGCCCGACCAGGTCGGCCTCGAGCGGCTCGAGACTGGTCGTTTCGGTGTCGAAGGCAACCAGATCGGCACTTTTGACCGCCTTTAGCAGCTTTTCCAGCTGCGCGCGGGTGCTCACCGTGGTCACCTCAAGCTCGGCCGCTTGCGACGCCGCGGCGGAATCGCCCTCTTCCTGGTACTGCCTGAGCCAGGTCGAAAAGCCGAAACGGCGCAGCAGCTCGACCAGGCGCTCGCGGTCGGGCCTGGCCGCACCCAGGGCGTCGAGTTCGACGCCGGTGTCGACATCGGACTTGAGCGCGACCAGTTCGCGCGACAGCGGCAACTGATCCAGAGCGGCGCGCAGGTTGTCGCCGACCTTGCCGCCGACCTGGTCGGCCGCCTCGATCAGCTTGTCCAGGCTGCCGTACTCGTTCAGCCACTTGGCCGCGGTCTTCGGCCCGACCTTGTCCACGCCCGGAATGTTGTCCGAGCTGTCGCCGGTCAGCGCCAGCAGGTCGCCGACCAATGCTGGCCCCACGCCAAACTTGTCGGCCACGGCGTCGGCGTCGTAGCGCTTGCCCTGCATGCTGTCCTCCAGCACCACCTGGTCGTCGACCAGCTGGGCCAGGTCCTTGTCGCCGGACGAGATCAGCACGTCGAGCCCGCGCGAGCGGGCCTGCTCGACCAGGCTGGCGATCACGTCGTCGGCCTCCACGCCTTCGACCATGACCCTGGGAATGCCCATGGCGTCGATCAGCTCGTGCAGCGGCTCGATCTGGGCGCGCAGCTCATCGGGCATGGGCGGGCGGTTGGCCTTGTAGTCGGCAAACAGCTCGTGGCGGAAGTTCTTGCCCGGCGCGTCGAAGACCACGGCCACCCGCTCCGGGGAGTGCTCCTGCAGCAGCCGCCGGAGCATGTTGGCCACGCCGAAGATCGCGCCGGTGGGCTCGTTGGCGGCGTTGCTCAGGCTGGGCAGCGCGTGAAAGGCGCGGTACAGGTAGGACGATCCATCGATCAGGCAGAGCTTGGGTTGACCGGACATGGCGGGCAGATTCGGGCGGCTTGGGAAACAGGACTGCCCATCATAGAGCAGCCTCCGTGCAAACGCCGGCCCGATGGAATCGCTGGCGCGCACAGTGGTCAAACTCATGAAGGGCGGGCTCGAGCCGCTCTGCTAGACTGATGGCAACAACCCCGGGAGGCGGAGGCAACCATGACCCCACTGCGCGTAATCCTGATCTCGACCCTGGCCATGGTCGCGTCCGCGCCCGTACTGGCCCAGTCCCGCGAAGTCCTGCCCCCGCCGCCGATCCGCGACCCGCTGCCGCCGCCGGTCCAGGATCGCTCCGAACAGATCGAGCCCGAGGTCAGAATCCGCCGCGAGGACGACCGGACCGTCGAGGAATACTCGATCGGCGGCGTGGTCTTCATGATCCGCATCGTTCCAGCCGTGGGCCCGGCCTATTACCTGATCGATACCACCGGCGACGGCAATTTCGACTCCCGGCACGATCACATGGAGCCCGTGCGGCCGGCGCATTGGCGGATTTTTGAGTGGTGAGGTTTTAGGGACTAGGGACTAGGGACTAGGGAC
>SKKM01000158.1 GCA_007121485.1 Wenzhouxiangella sp.
CAGTGGCACGCCCACGCGCGCGGCAACCTGCGCGACGAGATGTATCGCTATCACCGCCAGATCACCCGCCGGATTCTGCTCGAGAGCGGCGACCAGGCCGATCCGGTCGAGACCTGGTTCGACCGCTACCGGGCCGAAACCGGGCGCACGGTGGCCATGCTCGAGCAGATGCGCAACAGCTCCGACGGCGACTACCCGTCGCTGCAGGTCGCGCTCAACGGCTTCGGGCAATTGCTCAACGCGACCTCGGGATGAGCGACCACCCGGCCATTGCCTTCCTGGCCAGCGAGCATCCCGGTTCGCTGGAAGCGGTGGTCGAACTGGAGCGGCGCTATGGCCGGGTGGACCCGCGCGACGCCGATGTGCTGGTCGTGCTCGGCGGCGATGGCTTCATGCTGCACACCCTGCACGAACACGTCGACCTGGACCTGCCGGTCTTCGGCATGCGCCTGGGTGATGTCGGTTTCCTGATGAACCGATATGCCCCCGATGGCCTGCTGGAGCGCATTCAGGCCTCGCGGACGGTGACCCTGAACCCCTTGATCATGTGCTGCCGGGACATCGACGGCCAACTGCACGAGGCGGTGGCATTCAACGAAGTCTCGCTGCTGCGCCAGATCAACCAGGCCGCGCAGATCCGCATCCTGGTCAACGGCCTGGTGCGCCTGGACCGGCTGGTGGCCGACGGCGTGCTGGTCGCCACGGCGGCCGGGTCGACCGCCTACAACCTGTCGGCCCACGGGCCCATTCTTCCGCTGGGCACCGAAGCCGTGGTGCTGACCCCGATCAGCCCGTTCCGGCCGCGCCGCTGGCAGGGCGCGATCCTGCCTGCCGATGCCGAGATCGCGTTCGAGGTGCTGCATCCCGAACGCCGGCCGGTCAGCGCCACGGCCGACTACGACGAGGTCCGCAACGTGACCCGGGTCGAGGTCAAGCTGGACCGCGGCATCGCGCCGCGCCTGCTGTTCGATCCCGAGCACTCGCTGGAAGAGCGCATCATCAACGAGCAGTTCCTGATCCCGGATCCCTGAGCGGGGTCGAGCCGTTCGGGCCCGGCCGCGTCCCCTCACGGACCCCTGTGGTATCTTCCGCTATCCATGACCGCCCTCGACGACAGTCCCGACGCTCCCGGCCCCCTGAAGGTCGGCATTTCCTCGCGTGCCCTGTTTGACCTGGACAGCTCCCACCGGGTCTACGAGGAGGGCGGCCTGGAGGCCTACATGAACTACCAGCTCGAGCGCGAGGACGAGATCCTGCGCCCCGGGGTGGCGTTCAACCTGGTGCAGAAACTGCTGGCCCTGAACGAGGGTGGGATGGATCACCCCGGCGTCGAGGTCATCCTGCTGTCGCGCAACAACGCCGACATCGGCCTGCGTATCTTCAACTCGATCGAGCACCACGGGCTGAACATCCAGCGCGCGGTGTTCACCAGCGGTGCGTCGCCGGCGCTGTACATCGAAGCGTCAGGCGCCCAGCTGTTTTTGTCTTCCAATGATGACGATGTGCGCAAGGTGCTGATGGCCGGCTACGCCGCCGCCACCATCCTGCCCTCGGCCACCCGTGAAAATCGATCCAGCCAGCTGCGGTTGGCCTTTGACGGCGACGCGGTGATCTTTTCCGACGAAGCCGAGCGGATCTACAAGGAGCACGGGCTGGAAGCCTTCTCCGACAGCGAGCGCCGCGCAGCCCTGAATCCCCTGGCGGCCGGCCCGTTCAAGCGCGTGCTCGAGGGCATCCACCGGATCCAGTCGGCATACCCGATGGACAACAACCCGATTCGCACCGCGCTGGTGACGGCGCGTTCGGCGCCGGCGCACAAGCGGGTGATCCTGACCCTGCGCGCCTGGGGTATCCGCATCGACGAGGCCATGTTCCTCGGCGGCCGGCCCAAGGCGCCGTTCCTGCGCGCCTTCGGCGCCGACATCTTCTTCGACGACCAGCAAATGCACTGCACCACCGCCAGCCAGGAAGTCGCCACCGGCCACGTGCCGCACGGCGTGGCCAACGAGTTGAAGTGATTCAGCCAGATAGTTGTCCGGTTCTGCTTTTGCGGGTCCGTTCGGACTTTGACAGCCTCTCGCCAAGGCGCCAAGACGCAAAGAACGCCAAGAAAGACTCGTCATTTTTGCCTTGGCGACCTTGGCGAGAAACAAACAATCTTTGACAGGGAAGTAGAACCATGCGATTGATCAGAATTGTGGGTGCGCTGCTGAGCGCAGTGGCAATGACGGCCGTGGCCGATGAGAACGGGAATGCCGACCAGGGCTGGTCGGTGACCGAGCCGCCGGGGGAGTGGACTACGATCCGCATCGACACCCGCGAGGTGACCTGGTCGGACGTCGACATCAGCCCGGACGGACGCCACCTGGTGTTTCATATGCTCGGGGATATTTACCGTGTCGGCATCGACGGTGGGGAGGCCGAGGCCCTGACCGACGACATCGCGTGGAATTTCCAGCCGCGCTACAGCCCGGACGGCCGCCATATCGCCTTCATTTCCGACCGCGACGGGGCCGAGAACATCTGGATCATGGACGCCGACGGCGGAAATTTAAGCCAGGTCAGCCGCGAGCGCGATCACCTGCTGCACAACCCGGCCTGGTCGCCGGACGGTGACTACATCGCCGCGCGCAAGGGTTTTGTCTCGCAGCGCTCGATTCCGGCCGGC
>SKKM01000194.1 GCA_007121485.1 Wenzhouxiangella sp.
CTAACACCCTGCACCCAACCCTCAGCGGGGAGTGGTGTCGGCTGATGGCGAGCCGTGGGTCGCGGCGGCGGGCACTTCCTCACCGCATCCATCCGACCCACTTGCTCAGGAACGAAAGCGAGAACCGGGACGTGGCACGAAAGGCGTCTCGGTGGCACCAAAGCGCCCCTGAACGAGACGACCCAGAAATGCCGATCTGACCCACGGATCGTCAGCAGCCGGCGCCGCTCGCCGCCGCCACCCCCGAACCTCAATCGAGGTGCTTGTAAACCCGCCCGTCGCGCATCACGAAGCGCACGTCCATCAGCACGCCGACATCGTCCAGCGGATCGCCCTCCACGGCGATGACGTCGGCCAGGAAACCCGGCTGGATCCGGCCCAGCTCGTCCTCCCGCCCCAGCAGCTCGGCCGCTTTGAGGGTGGCAGAGCGCACGGCGTCGACCGGGGACATGCCGGCTTCGACCATGTACTGAAACTCCCTGGCATTCTCCCCGTGCGGACACACGCCGCAGTCGGTGCCGAAGGCCACGCGGACGCCGGCGGCATGGGCGCGCTCGAAGGTGCCCTGGATCAGTGGCCCGATCTCGGCCGCCTTGGCCGCGACCACCGGCGGAAAATAGCCGGCGACTTCGGCCATCTCGGCAACGAAACGGCCGGCCGAGATCGTCGGCACGTACCAGGTGTTGTGCTCGATCATCAGCGCGATGGTGTCGTCGTCCATGTAGGTGCCGTGCTCGATCGAGCGCACGCCGGCGACGATGGCCCGTCGCATGCCCTCGGTGCCGTGGGCGTGGGCGGCCACGTGCATGTCATAGTCGGCCGCGATGCGCACGATCTCCTCGATTTCCTCGACCGTGAACTGCGGATTCTGGCCGCTGCGGGCCACGCTCAGGACCCCGCCGGTGGCCGTGATCTTGATCAGGTCGGCGCCGTCCTTGTAGCGCTGGCGCACAGCCTGGCGCGCATCGTCCAGGCCGTTGATCACGCCCTCGAGCGGGCCCGGATCACCCATCAGATCATTGAGAAAACCATTGGTCGGATCGGCGTGCCCGCCGGTGGTGGCCAGCGACTTGGCCGCGGTGAAGATGCGCGGACCCGGCACCAGCCCCGCGTTGACCGCCTCGCGCAGGGCGATGCTGGCGTTGAAGGAATCGCCCAGGTCGCGCACCGTGGTAAAGCCGGCCTCCAGCGTGATCCTGGCGAAATGCGCGCCGCGCAGGGCCACATCCGCCTCGTTGGCGGTGAAGCGCAGGATGTAGCTCTGCGGCGAGGACTGGAAGCTCAGGTGGGTGTGCATGTCCATGAGCCCGGGCAGGCAGGTCAGCCCGGACAGGTCCACGGCCTGGTCCGCGGCCGCATGACCCGGGGCGATTTCGGCCACGCGACCGTCGCGAACGACAATGGTGTGCGGACCCAGGGTCTGCCCACGGTCGACGTCGACCAGCGCGCCGCAATGCAGCCGGGTTTCGTCCGCGGCGACCACGGCGCTGAGCGGCAGCAGGCTCAGCGCCAGCATCGAAGCGATGGTTCTCATCAGTGATTTCCTCTTTCAGTCATCAAAACGTGGACTCAGGCCAGCCAGCCCAGGATCAGCAAGAGGCTCAAGACCACCAGCCAGAGCAGCAGCATGCGCCGCGCCAGCTGGTGGCCGTTGCGAACGCCCTGTTCGAACGCATCTTGCGGCTCGATCATGGCCGCGGCGACCTTGTCCAGCACCTCCGAATCCAGACGCCAGGCTGAAAACCCGCCCCGATACTGGCCCCAGGCCCGCCGCACGCGGTCGAAATCGCCGACCAGGGCGGCGCTCGACAGCATCAGCACCAGCACCGGCCAGTCGAGCACGACGCGCAGGCGCAGCAGGTAGCCGGCCTGGGCCGGCCGCAGACCGGGCTCATGCAGGCTGATGCGGGTCAGGCGATACAGCAGGGCACCGGGAATGCCCAGCAGCACGAACCAGAACAGGATGCCGAACCAGCGTGCTTCGGCCGCCCGGAGCACGGAGGCGGTGGCCTCGGCCGCGCCGGCATCGCTGTGCAGGCGCATGATGCGACGTGCCTTGAGGTAGCGCGGCTCGTTGCCGCCGATCAGCAGGGCCTGCACGTCGCGATCCAGATCGCGCGGCCCCAGGGTGTAGATGAAGACCGCCAGAGCCATGAGAAACCAGCCGAGCGCGCCGAGCAGGCCCTCGGCTGCGGCGCTCAAGGCCCAGGCCAGCAGCAGCGCGGTCAGCACCACGGCGGCCGCCACCGCCCAGGCCGGTTCGGAATAGCGTCGCCTGGTCCAGTGCACGGGCTTGAGCAACCCATCGAAATGGCGCAACCGGGCGACCGGGAAGACCAGATGGCTGATCGCCATGCCCAGCAGCACGACCAGAATGGTCACAGCCGGGATTCCCGGCGAAGTTCAGGCACGCGCGCTGCTCGCGCTGGCGCTACAGTGGTCAGGCAAGGCCGAAGGAGGAGCCACAGCCGCAGGTGGTGGCGGCATTGGGATTGCGGATGACGAAACGGGCACCCTGCAGGCTTTCGCTGTAGTCGACCTCGGCACCCTCGAGATACTGAAAGCTCAAGGGATCGACCACCAGCGTCACATCGTCGCGGGTCACGGCAACATCGCCCTCGTCCAGCTTTTCATCGAAGGTGAAACCGTACTGGAAACCAGAGCAGCC
>SKKM01000110.1 GCA_007121485.1 Wenzhouxiangella sp.
AGGGCCTCGAGCGTGGCCAGGGGATACTCGATCAACAGGGCCAGGGCGAGTTCGGGTTCGAAATCGCCGCGCTGCAGGCTGGCTTCGAGACTCTGCAGGGCCTCCCGCGCCGGGTGATCCTGGAGCGCACGCAGGCGTTCTTCCAGCCTGGCGTGGCGCGCCGACAGGCGCGCCGGCAGGTCTTCGCGCACCTGGGCCAGCATCCAGCCGGCGTTGGCGGCGTCGCCGTCCAGCAGCGCCAGCTCGGCCCATGCCAGCGCCAGCCGCGCCTGGTCGACGCGGTCCAGCGCGGCGCCGGGGACCTGCCCCAGCAGGCCGCGTGCCGCATCCGGTTCCTGCGCGTCCAGCAGCTGCTCGGCGACCTCCAGACGCAGCCGGGCGCGTTCGCGCTCGTCCTGTTCCCGGCCCAGCAGATCTTCCAGCGCCGCCAGCGCGTCGTCGTAGCGCTCACGCTCGATCAGGCCGCTGATTTCGTCGGTAACCTGGTGGGGCGGGGCGTCCGGGCGAACCAGCGGTTCCGGTGCGCAGGCGGTCAGCAACACCAGCGCCGGCAGGGCCAACAAGCACAGCTTTTTCATGCCGTGCATCATAAACGATCGGCAACTGCGGCAAAGACTTGCAGCGCCGCTGGCCTACAATGCCGACATGAAGGAAAAGCCAGACGATGAGGGCGGAACGCTGTGGATCGTGGCGACCCCGATCGGCAACCTCGGCGATCAGTCGCTGAGAATGCAGGAACTGCTGCAGCAGGTGCCCGTCATCGCCGCCGAGGACACCCGTGTCAGCCGCCGTTTGCTGAGCGGCCGGGCCTCGGAGCCGCGCTGGTTCAGCCTCAACGAGCACACCGAATCCCGCTCACTGCCGCTGCTGATCGAGGTGCTGGAGTCGGGGCAGGACGTGGCCCTGCTCAGTGATGCGGGCACGCCGCTGGTTTCCGATCCGGGCTACCGCCTGGTCGACGCCGCTCACGCAGCCGGCATCCGGGTCAGCCCCTTGCCCGGGCCATGCGCCGCGATCGCCGCCTTGTCGGCGGCGGGACTGGCCTCCAACCGCTTCTGGTTCGAGGGTTTTCTGCCGGCACGCCGGGCCGCGCGCCGGGCCCGCTTGCGTGAGCTCAAGAGCCTTGCGGCGACGCTGATCGTCTACGTGCCGGCGCGTGACCTGGTCGACGTGCTCGAGGATGCCCTGGCCGTGCTCGGGCCCGAGCGCCCGGCGGCGCTGGCGCGGGAGCTGACCAAGCTGCATGAAACCGTGTGCCGCAAGCCGGTCGGGGAACTGCTGGAGTTTTGCCGATCACGGCCCGAGCAGGCCAAGGGCGAGGCGGTGCTGCTGCTGGGTGGTTCGGAAACTTCCGCGGTTGCCATCGATGCCGAGGCGCTGGCCGACGAACTGGCAGCCGCCCTGCCGCCGTCCCGGGCCGCCGGCATCCTGTCGCGACTGAGCGGCCTGAGTCGCAAGCAGGCCTGGGCGGCGATCGAGCAACGTCGCGGCGGCCGGAGCGACCGCGAAACACTCACCAATGAGCCATAAAATAGACCCATGATCGTCATCTTGCTGGCCGTGCTCGCCGCCGTGATTTTTCTCCCGCAGTGGTGGGTCAAGCGGGTCCTGAGCCGTTATCGCACGCCGGTGGATCGCTACGAGCGCACCGGTGCGCAGCTGGCGCGCGAACTGCTCGAGCGCCTTGGCCTGGAGGCGGTCAAGGTCGAGCGCACCGAGCCCGGCCAGGACCACTACGACCCGGAAGCGCGCGCCGTGCGCCTGAGTCCGGAGCACTACGACCACGGATCGCTGACCGCCGTGACGGTGGCCGCGCATGAAGTGGGTCATGCAGTTCAGCATGCCGATGGTTATCAGCCATTGATCTGGCGCACGCGCCTGGTCAAGTCCCTGCAGCGCTTCCAGCGCCTGGGCGTGATCCTGATCGCGCTGATGCCGGTGGTCATCCTGGCGCTGCGCCTGCCGGCGGCCGGCCTGACCCTGCTGCTGATCGGCATCGCCAGCCTGGCCTCGGGCATCATCGTCCACCTGATGACCCTGCCCACCGAGCTCGACGCCAGTTTCCGCCGTGCCATGCCCTTGCTGGTCAAGGGCGGTTATCTGCGCAAGGAAGACCGCTGGCATGCCCGCCGTATCCTGACGGCCGCGGCGCTGACCTACGTTGCTGCGTCCCTGATGGGGCTGGTCAATTTCTGGTGGTGGATGCGGCTGCTGCGGCCCTAGAGCCTCGCTGGTCAGTCGATCCGCACGACCACCGCATCCTGCCCCACCCAGAACGCCCGGTCCCGGTAGAGTAGGATCGGCCTGTCCAGGGCGCTTTCGACCTCGCGCTCGACCACCGCGCGGGTCGTGAGCGTGGTGCCGTACTGGGTGCCCTCCAGCGCGCGGGATTCACTGTCGGGTTGGAAGAAGATGCCGGTATCGTCGAACTGCACGCCGAACTCGGCCGCGGCGGGTTCATTGTGGAAACTCAACACCAGCAGTCCGCCGGGCTTGACGGCGCTGGCCAGCACCTGCAGCCACGGGCGCCAGGCTTCCACCGGCAGATGGGTGAACAGCGAGAGCACGAACACCAGCTCGTAGCGCTCGGGAAAGCGCAGGCGTTCCGGTCGCATGTCCGAGTAAAAACCCTGGACGCCGAACTGCTGGCGGACAAAATCGAC
>SKKM01000207.1 GCA_007121485.1 Wenzhouxiangella sp.
CGGCGATGCCACCGCTCGATCCGGTCCGCCGCCTGCGGCGCCTGTTCCAGCGCCGCCTGGCGCCAGCCGGCCATCAGCTCGGCACCCAGGGCCCGGGTGAGCTCGTCTCCCGCGATCAGGTTCCAGTCGCTGGCCGCGGTGCTGACCTCCAGCCCGTGTTTGGCCAGGCTCCTGGCCAGCCATGGCGCGGCATCCGGCCCCAGCGCGGCGCCCAGGCCCTTGTTGCGACGCTGGTGCTGGTTGAACAGTTCCTGCACGTAAACGACATCTTCGTCGCCGATCGTGTTCCCATCTCCGTCGGTAAACGCCCATTGCCCGTCAACGCTGAGCACGAACAGGCAGGCCGCTTCAGCGTCCGCGCAGGCTCGGCTCAGGCGCGCGATCCACTCGGCGGACACCAGGTCGAAGAAGGCAGCGGAAGTAACCAGGTCGGCGTCGGCAATCCAGGGCAGCGTCGAGTTGGACAGGTCGGTCTCGACCGTGCGCACGGCGATGGAGTGGCCGGAGGGCGATTGGACGGCCTGCGCCGTCGCGCGGGCAAGCAGGCCGGCATCCCGGTCAACCAGCGTCCAGGCTTGCGCATGATCCAGGCGGGGTGCCAGCCAGCGCAGGTTGCTGCCGGCCCCGGCGCCCAGATCGACGATGTTCAGCGCCTTGTCGGGCGCTGCACGAGACTCCAGAAAAGCCGCCAGTTCGGCAAACAGCAGCCTGGAGCGCGCGGCGTGGTCTGCCGGTTCGCGCAAGGACAGCCAGTCGGCGGCAAACACATGATGCTCGCTCACGGATCGGTTCCGGGTCGGTTAAGGGCAGGCTGGTCAAGCGCATCGGCAAAGCGCCCGGCGCTGCCGGCCCAGCTGGCCAAGGCGGCGCGTCGGCCGGCCGCGCCACGGGTCAGTTCCCGCCGCAGCGGCGGGTCGCCCAGCCAGCGCAGCAGGGCGGCGCGCAGTTGTTCGACGTTTCCGGGAGCGACCTGGATACCGGCATCGTCGGGCAGGGTGTCGGCCAGCGCGCCGCCGGTCGTGCTGATCACCGGCAGGCCGCGCGCCAGGGCCTCGGTCACCACCATGCCGTAGCCCTCGTAGTGCGACGGCAGCACGCAGACCGTGGCCCAGTCGTAGTCGGCCGCCAGCTGGGCCTCGTCGCGCTCGCCGACCAGTTCGATTCGCTCATCCAGGGCCAGGCGCTGGATTCGCGCTCGCAAGGCCGCGGCGAAATCGGGGTCGCGCTGATCCGAGCCGCTCAGGCGGCAGCGCCAGCGGCTGCGCGACAGCCCGCCCAAGGCGTCGAGCAGCACATCCTGACCCTTGCGCGGAGTCAGGCTGGCCACGCACAGCATCCGCTCCTCGTTTGGTTCGGGTGCGTTGTCCAGACGTGCCTTGACCGCCGGCGCCAGCGCGCTGACTTCGACGCCCGGTTCGACCACCCGGGCGCGCAGCTTGCTCAAGCCCAGTTCGATCAGGCGTCGCGCGGTGAAGCGGCTGGTCACGACGATGCGACGGCACAGCGCCAGCGCCCGGCGCTCGCGGTCGAGCAGCAGCGCCTGGTCGGCAGCCGACAGGCCGGTCTCGTCGGCCAGCGGATGATGGACCAGCGCGTTCAGGTCCAGCCGCTCGGCGTGCGGTGCGACCGCGTCGGGCACGGCGCCCAGGGCGAGGCCGTCGATGACTACCTGCGCGCCGTCGGGCAGGGCCGCCAGGGCCGATTCCATGGACTCGGCGGCCGTCTCATCGGCGATCGGAAAGCGCCCGTCCAGTCCGACCACGTCGACCGACCGGCCCAGGCGCCGCAGTTCCTCCACGATGCGGCGGTCGTAGAGATAGCCGCCGGTGCGCTGGTCGGGATTGCCGGGGACGATCAGGGTCAGGCCGTCACTCAAAGCTCGGCCTCGAAGCTGGCCCAGGCCAGGTGCGATTCCTTGAGGCTGACCTTGAGGCCGGACAGGCCCGATGCGGCCGGCCCGAGCCGCCCGTCCTTCACGGCCTCGGCCAGGCGGTCGAAGATCACGCGGGCCATGAATTCGGTCGTGGTGTTGCGGCCGCGGAAGGCCTCGATCTCGTCCAGGTTGCGGTAGTTGTACTCGGCCAGGATCTCGCTCAGGACCTGGCTGGCCAGGCCGATGTCGACGATCAGATCGTCCTCGTCCAGCTCCGCTCTTCGAAAACTGGCGTCGACCACGTAGGTCGCGCCATGCAGCTTCTGCGCCGGGCCGAAGATCTCGCCGCGGAAGCTGTGGGCGATCATGAAATGGTCACGCACGGTCAGTTCATACATGGGTCAACTCCTTTTGAGTTTTAACCGCGGATGAACGCAGATGAACGCAGATTGAAAATACAAAAAGGCCTTTGGTTTTTTCTTTTCATCCGCGTTCATCCGCGTTCATCTGCGGTTCAATAGTTTTTCAATCTTGTCCGTAGATGATGCGGTGGCACAGCACTTCGCCGCTGCTCCGAGCCAGGCGCGGCATCAGGGCGGGCAGTTCCTCGAAGCGGCTTTCGCCGCTGATCAGGCAGTCCAGGGCCGGATCGCGCATCAGGTCCAGAGCCTTGCCCAGCCGGCGGCGATAGGTCCAGCGCACGCGCCGGTCGGCCGGCAGCTGGCCGACCTGGCTGGAAATCAGCTTCAGCCGGCGGGCGTGGAAATCCTCGCCCAGCGGCACCGCCG
>SKKM01000203.1 GCA_007121485.1 Wenzhouxiangella sp.
AGCCGCTGGTCGGCCCGGACGCGGCCGACAACCCGTTCAAGGTCGAGTTCGAGGTGCCCTACAGCCTGGATACGGGCCCGGCCTATGGCCCGGCCACGGCCACGTTCATCGACCGCACCACCCTGCTGCAGCGGCCGTTTGTGACCGGCATCGCCTTCGGCGCCGTCACCACCGATCCGGTGGCGATCGAGTTCCCGGCCGGTACCAGCGCGACCGTCAGCTTCAACGAGGGTGACGCCGAGCCTTATGGCTCAGGCGAACCCCTGGTCGATGCCGGCGACTACATCGTGCTGGTCACCAATGACGCGAACCCGGGCATTGTGGCTGGTGCACAGACCGCGGTTCGCTTCACGATCGAACCGACCAAAGCCCAGATCACTATTGAGAACCTGAACCAGGTCTTCGACGGGCAGCCGAAGCCGGTCACTGTGACAACGGTTCCTGCAGGCCTAAACGTGATCGTGACCTACGCCGAGGAGTCTGCTGCACCGGTCAATGCGGGCAGCTACCGGGTGGAAGTCGAGATCGATGAGAACAACTTCTTCGGTAATGCCTCGGCCACGCTGGAAATCGCCATGGCTCAACAGACCATCGATTTCGCTCCGCTCCCGGATCGCACGACCGACGAAACGCCGTTCAACCTGACGGCCACGGCGCCCTCCGGTCTCGCGGTCGAATACAGGGTGGTTTCCGGCCCGGCCACGGTCGACGGCAACGAGGTCAGCCTGACCGGTGGACTGGGTGAGGTGGTGATCGAAGCCGGCCAGCCGGGCGACAACAACTGGCTGCCGGCCGACACGGTCACTCGGAGTTTCAACGTGACCGCCGTTGCTGAGCCGTCCGATCTGGTGTTGACCATCGAAGGCCCGACCCAGATCGAGCCGAGTGTGGAGGGCTTCTACGCTGTCCGACTGGAAAACGTCGGTGAAGGCCCGGGCAGCGAAAATGTCACGGTGGAGTTCCTGATCGAGCGTCTCGGACTGTCGGTGGAAGATATCGTGATCGAGTTTTGTGCAGACGATGCTTCCGAGCCTGCGACCTGCAACGACTGGGTCGCCCTGCTGCCGCAGCAGGACGGCGAGGGGCGCCTTATCGGTCGTTTCGGCCCCGATGAGGGTTTTGCCACACCGGTGGACTATGACGAGACCACCCTGCTGCGCGTCCGTTTCGATCGCGTTGGTCCATACCGCGTGACCCTGGATGTGCTGACGGTCGATAGTGGAGAATTGGAGGCGACTGCGAACATCAGGATCATCGTGGGTGACGAGCTGTTCCGCGATCGATTCGAGCGTGCTCCGTAGCCCGCTTCACCCGAGACCTGAAGCCTCCTGTGCTTCACCCTGGCAGTCTGAAAGTGCCGGCCGCGAGCCGGCACTTTCTTTTTTGCATCGCGCGCTTGACCATGAGTCGCTCCCGATCAACTAAGCTGTGTCGATGCTCAAGATGCTCAAACCTGCTCTGATGAACCGTATTCTGTTTGCCGTACTGCCAGTCTTGTCCCTGATTGCATCCGTCGTTTCTGCCGAAGCGTATGGCGCTCAGCCCGCCGATCTGGTGCTGGTGGACGGCCGTGTCGTGACCCTCTGGTCCGATCAACCCGAGGCCGAGGCGGTGGCTGTGCGCGACGGCCTGATTGCGGCCGTGGGCAGTAGTGAAGAGATTCGCTCGATGATCGGTGAAGACACGGTGGTGGTCGAGCTGGACGGCCGCATGCTGATCCCCGGCTTCATCGAGGGGCACGGGCACTTCCTCGGCCTGGGCGAGGCGCAGATGACGCTGGATCTGCAGGGGATGCGCTCGTTTTCCGAAGTGGTCGAACGGGTCAGGGACGCGGCAGCCTCGGCCCGACCGGGAGAGTGGATTACCGGCCGCGGCTGGCATCAGGAAGATTGGGGCTCTGAAACGGAACCGACCTACCAGGGAGTGCCTGCTCATCACGCTCTCAGTGCGGTCAGCCCCGACAATCCTGTCTTCCTCGTCCATGCCAGTGGGCATGCCGCGATCGCCAACGCCGCGGCCATGAGCCTGGCCGGGATTGCCGCGCAGACGCCGGACCCGGAGGGCGGTGAAATCGTCCGTGACGAATCCGGCGAGCCGACCGGTTTCCTGCGCCAGGCGGCGCAACGACCGGTGCGGGAAGTGTTCGAGATCTGGCTGCAGGGTCTTGGCGAGCGCGAGCGCGAAGCGCGCTTCCTGCGCCAGGCCGAACTGGCCGCCCGGACCGCGCTGGCCCATGGCGTGACTTCCTTCCATGACCAGGGCCAGCGTTTCGACGATATCGACCGTCTGCGCCGGCTGGACGAGCAGGGCGGCTTGCCCGTGAGGCTTTACGTATCCGTGATCGGCGAGACCAACGTCGATCTCGACCGCCGTCTGTCGGATTACCGCCAGTTGGCCGAGGGTTCGAGCATGCTGACCGTGCGTTCGGTGAAGCGGCATCTGGACGGGGCTCTCGGCACCCACGGCGCCTGGCTGCTGCGGCCCTACGCGGATCGGCCCGACACCTCCGGCTTGCCGCAGATGTCGGTGGCCGACCTGCGCGAAACCGCCGCCATCGCCCTGCGTCACGGCTTTCAGCTCAACACCCACGCCATCGGTGACCGTGCCAACCGCGAGGCGCTGGACATTTACCAGTCGATCTACCG
>SKKM01000074.1 GCA_007121485.1 Wenzhouxiangella sp.
ATCACCCAGCGTTTCTACCGCGTCGACAGCGCACGCAGCCGCAGCCGCGGCGGCACCGGCCTGGGGCTGGCCATCGTCAAGCACGTGCTGCAGCGACATGGCGGCCGTCTGGAAGTGACCTCAACCATCGGCAAGGGCAGTACTTTCCGCTGTGTCTTCCCAGCGGAACGCATCGCCTTGAACGCTACGGTGCACCGGGCCGAAAGCGCCTGAGGCCAAGAACGTCGTAGTGGCGCAACGTCAAACGCTTGCGTCATTGATCTGAAACATTGATGTCATCGCCGCATCATCATGCGCGCCTAGTCTTTACCTCGTTTTGACAACTGTCCCCAAGACGTTAAGTCGGGGCCTATCCAACCTGTGTATCTGACCAGTCAGTCAATCGAGGAGAACTCATGAAGAAGGCATTGCTCCCCGTGGCCATTCTGGCCGCCCTGCCGGCGGTCGCTCTGGCCGACGTCACCATCTACGGCCGCGCCAACGTATCGGTCGACCTGCTCGACGACGGCGACGATTACTCGGAAGTCAACATGGCCAGTGGTTCGTCGCGCCTGGGCTTCAGGGCCAACCGCGAGTTCGATGGCTTCACCGCCATCATGCAGATCGAGCAGGAAATCGATTTCACCGACTCCGGCTCCAACTGGGCCAGCCGCGATACATTCGTGGGCTTGCGCGGTGATTTCGGCATGTTCCGCCTGGGCAAGTTCGATACGCCGTTCAAGCAGGCCCGTGGCCCGGCCAACCTGTTCGGCGACCAGGTCGGCGACATGCGTAACCTGACGCGGGCAGGAAATGCCCGTTTCGATGAGCGTACCCCCAACACCATCCACTACTAGACGCCGGATCTTGGCGGGTTCCGCTTGAACGTGGCCTACTCGCTGCATGAAGGCCGCGATAGTCGAGACCTGGATGACGATGCAATCAGCCTGTCGTTGACCTATAGCGCCGGCCCGATCAGCCTTGCTGCAGCCTACGAGAAGTTCGATGACGACGCCAGCCGCGGCGGGCGCGACGCTTTCCGCTTCGCCTTGTCCTACCGTCTCGAGTCGCTGACCCTGGTCGGCTTCTTTCAGACCGCTGACCACAACAATGATGCTTTCGACAGTGACGTGTTCGGCATCGGTGCCTCGTATGCGATCGACGAGAAGAACACCATCAAGGCGCATTACTTCCGGCGCTCGGCCGACCCGACGGACAGCGACTCTGACATGTTCGCGATCGGCTACGAGTACCGCATCGCCCGTCCGGTTCGCATCTTCATCAACTACGCCCGGGTTGCCAACGATGACAACGCCAACCTGACGCCCTGGAACCAGGCCCGAACCACCGATCGTCCGGGTTCCTTTGGCAACACGGCCTCGGCCTTCTCGCTGGGCCTGCGCTACGACTTCTGAGCCTTCGCCGTCGGCCCGCCATTCCGGCGGGCCGATTTGACCGCCGGTTTAATTGGCTTGTCATGAAGTGAACCTACAGTGAGATTTCGAAAAACGCTGTTTCGTACCACCAACACCATTGATCAGGAGATCAAGATGTTCAAGAAAGTACTGACCGCCGGCGCCATCAGCGCGCTTTTGGCCGCCAACACGGCCTTTGCCCAGGTCGAGGTCGACCCGGACCTGCCTGAGTACACGCCGGTTTCCGGCATTTCCGGCAACCTGTCTTCCATTGGATCCGACACGTTGAACAACCTCATGACCCTGTGGGCCGAGGAGTTCCAGCGTTTCTACCCCAACGTCAACGTCCAGATCCAGGGTGCCGGCACCTCGACCGCGCCGCCGGCGCTGACCGAGGGTACCGCCAACTTCGGCCCGATGAGCCGCATGCCGCGCGAGAGCGAGCAGCAGGCTTTCGAAGAGCGTCATGGCTTCCCGATGACCGTGGTCGGCGTGGGTATCGACACCATCGCGGTGTTCGTGCACCGCGACAACCCGATCGAAGGGCTGACCATCGAGCAGGTTGACGCCATCTTCTCGGCCACCCGCCGCTGTGGCGCCGCGGAGCCGATCGACCGCTGGGGCCAGGTAGGTCTGACCGGCGCCTGGGCCAACCGCGATATCACCCTGTTCTCGCGCAACGCCGTTTCCGGCACCTACGGTTACTTCCGCCAGCACGCGCTGTGCGACGGTGACTTCCGCGACACCATCAACGAGCAGCCCGGTTCTTCCTCCGTGGTCCAGGGCGTCGCCGAATCCATCAACGGCATCGGCTACTCCGGCATCGGCTACGAAACCTCCGGCGTCCGCGCCATCGCGGTCGGCAACCCGCCGGTCCCGCCTTCGGCCGAAAGCGCCGCTGACGGTTCCTATCCGCTGGCGCGATTCCTGTACGTGGCGCTGAACAAGCACCCCAACCGCGAGCTCGATCCGCTGGAGCGCGAGTTCATGCGCCTGGTGCTGTCGCGCCAGGGCCAGGAAGTGGTTGTGCGTGACGGCTACATCCCGCTTCCGGCCTCTGCCGCTGCCCGCTTCCGCGCGCAGCTGGGCATCGATTAAACGAGCAACACCTCTCCAGAAGTTCGTCCTTGCGCCCCGCTCGTTTTGAGCGGGGCGGCTTTCTGAACCCCCGTCATCAATATGTCATTTTTCCGTCATAAGCTTCGGCCTCGTCTGATGAGGCGCCGGGCGTCAGGGAGTCAACTTTAA
>SKKM01000025.1 GCA_007121485.1 Wenzhouxiangella sp.
TGGATGACATGGCCCGTATTCTGTTCGCGCTGGAAGACAGCGAGCCGCTCATCTTTGTGGACAACGTGATCATGCGCCAGCGTATCGCCGCCGACCAGGTGGGCCGCCGCGGTGCCGCCAACTACGGCCGGGTGGAACTCAGCTTCAATATGTACGGTTTCCTCACCGAGCAGGCATCGAGGCAGCCGGCGACATGATCATCGATCCGCAAAAGAACCTGCTGACCACCCTGCTGGCAGGCAGCATCGGCGCCCTGATCCTGCTCGGCCTCTTGCTGTTTGCGGTTCTGGGACGCGTCAATGTCGACCGGATCGAGCCGGTCGGCGACATGAGCGTGGCGCCGCTGATTGTGGCGGTGCCGGATACCGGCCTAGAGCCCTTCGACGAGTACAACGAGATCCTGCGCCGGCCGGTGTTTTTCTCCGACCGCCGCCTGCCGGTCCTGCAGTCGGCGGATTTCGACGATGAGCCGTTCGAGTTCGTGGTCGATCTCCCTGAGCCTGAGCCGGTGAACGAGCTCAAGGCCAGCGTCGCCGGTATCATCATCACGCCTGAGATGCGCATGGCCATGATCCGCGACCAGGAAGCCAACCGGACCGTGCTGCTGCGCGAAGGCATGAGCCTGGAGGGCGATCAGGCGGCCTGGCGACTGGAACGAATCGAGCCGCGTCTGGTCAGTTTCGTGTCGGTCGACGGCCGCAGCGCCGGCCTCGAGCTGGAAGTCAACACCCGCGGCCTGGCCAGGCCGGCGACACCGGCCCAGGCTGCGGCAACCCCGGCCGAACGCAGTGAAGCCGGGCCGGACGATGCCGATATGCCGGCCGTGGACGACGAAGCGCGCTCGCGTGCGGAGGAAATCCGGCGCCGAGTGGCCGAACGAAGGGCCGAGCTGCGGGCTGAAGCCGAACGCCGCGCCCAACAACAACAACAGGAAAATCGATGAACTTCTGCAAACGTCCGGAAGCCGGCCGCAGCCTTGGGTCGCTTCCCTGGTTCGCGCTGATCGCACTCGGTCTGTCCGCGTGTACCGCGCTGCCTTCCCGCGATGCCGAGCCCGAACCCCGCACGCCGCGACCGGCGGTGGCGCTGGCCGTAGACCCCTCGGTTGACGAAGTGCTGTTGGGCGCTGACGAGGACGATGACGCCGATGCCTTCCTGGGCTCCGAGCGTTTCCCGGGCAGCGGGGTCTTCATCAATGAGCGGGCTACGGCACCGCGCGCCGCGCCGCCCGGCGAAGACGGTGAGATCACCCTGAACTTCGAAGGACAGGGCATCCAGGAAGTGATCCAGGCCATCCTCGGCCACCTGTTCCAGGAGAACTACACGATCGCGCCCGGCGTGTCCGGGGAAGTCACTTTTGCCACGGCGCGTCCGCTGACCCGCGACCAGGTCATGCCGGTACTGGAGATGCTCCTGCGCTGGAACGGCGCGACCCTGATCTGGCGTGAAGGACGCTATCACGTGCTGCCGATCAACGAAGCGGTCAGGGGCAATCTGGTGCCGCGCTTCGACTCGGTCGAGCGGGGGCGCGGCTACGAGGTCATGGTGGTGCCGCTGCGCTACATCGCACCCAGCCAGATGGCCGAAATTCTCGAACCCTATGCGCGCGAGGACGGCGTCTTCCGCGCCGACAACGCCCGCGGCCTGCTGTTCCTGGCCGGCACCCGCTTCGAGCTGCGCAACTACATCCAGATCATCGAAACCTTCGACGTCGACTGGCTGGCCGGCATGTCGGTGGGCATTTTCAGCCTGGACCGCATCGAGGTTGGCGAACTTCTGCCTGAACTCGAGGCGGTATTCGGCGAGGGCGGTGAGACGCCGCTGGCCGGCATGTTCCGTTTCCTGCCGCTGGAGCGGCTGAACGCCATCATGGTCATCACGCCCAACGATCACTACCTGGATGAGGCCGAGCGCTGGATTGCCCGGCTTGACCGCTCCAGCCCCGGCGCGGGTGCGCGCCTGTTCGTCTACCGGGTCAAGAACCTGGAAGCCGACGTGCTGGCCGGTTACCTGGGCGACATCTTCGGCACTTCGACCACCCGGGCCACCCGGCCGCGCACCGATCGCGGTACCCTGGCTCCGGGCATGGAGCCGGCCACCATCACCAGCGCCGGCGAAATGCAGCGCCAGCGCGAAGACACCCGGCGCACCGATCAGCCGCGCGCGACCGAAGGCGGGCTGGCATTGGGCGACGACGGCGACGTGCGCATCACCGCGGTCACCGAAACCAACTCGCTGCTGATCCAGGCCACGCCGGCCCAGTACGACTCGATCCTGTCGGCCATTCGGCGCCTCGATGAGGAGCCACTGCAGGTGCTGGTCGAGGCCCAGGTGCTGATCGTGGAACTGACCGACCAGCTGCGCTACGGCGTGGCCTGGTACCTGGCCAACCGTGGCCCGGACGCCGGCGGGCCCTCCCTCCCGGATGGATTCGCACCCAGCCGCGACCAGAACGCGCTAATTTTCGGCGCTGGCACAGGGGCTCTGGGTAACCTGACCCGGCGCGCCGTGGACCGCACCTTCGTCGCCGCCACCATCGACGCGCTGGAAACCATCTCCAACGTGCGCACGATCTCGTCGCCCTCGCTGATGGTCCGCAACAACTCCAACGCCGTGATCAA
>SKKM01000180.1 GCA_007121485.1 Wenzhouxiangella sp.
CCCAATCGCAATCACGAGGCAGCACCGATGAACAGCACTAACGCATTCGCAGAACTGAAGAAAGCCCAGGACATCCTGCTCGAGGCCATCGACAAGTCGGCCAAGACCAACCTGGAATCCGTCGAGAAACTGATGGCCTTGAACAAGGAGGGCCTGTCCGGCTTCACCGACGTGTCCAACCCCAGCGACCTGATCGCCAAGCAGTCGGCGGCGTTCAAGGAGTATGCCGAGCACCTGTCGGCCCACATGGAAGCGTTGACCGCCATCGGCACCGAGTCGCGCGAGCAGCTGATGGAGCTGGGCCAGGAATTCGCCAAGGGCATGGATTTCTCCAGCTTCTTCGGCATGGCCGAAGCGCCGGCCAAGGGCAAGCCCAAGGCAGCCGCCAAGAGCTGAGCCTGGCCCGATGTGGCATGAAGCGAGAAGCCGGCGGCCTGCGTCGCCGGCTTTTTTGTGCAGCTGCTAACAGGTTACACTTGGACCCATGGAAGCCATCAAACCCGAACCCCGCATCATCAAGAAGTACGCCAACCGGCGCTTGTATGACACTGGCTCCAGCCAGAGCATCACGCTGCAGGATGTGCGTGACCTGGTCGGCGCCGGGCACTCGATCCAGGTGGTCGAGGCCAAGACCGGCAAGGACGTCACCCGTTCGGTGTTGCTGCAGATCGTTGCTGACCAGGAACTGCTCGGTCGGCCAGTGCTCAGCAACGAGTTTCTGGAATCCATGATCCGGGTCAACTCGAATCCCATGCGCGACCTCACGCGCGGTTACCTGGAGAAGGTCATGACCCACCTCGAAGCCCAGCAGGACTCGGTCGAGAGCGCCTGGGCGGCGACCATGAAGTCGACCGGCCTGAAGGATCTGGGTGCGGTGTCGCCGCTGGCTCCCTTTCGCCAGTTTCAAAAAAAAATGTTCGAGGTCTGGACCGCTGCGCTGACGCCGACCCTGCGTGAGGAGCCGCCGGCCGATCCGGACGAATCCGACGACCCGGACCAGGACCGCTGAGCAGCCCTGACCCGGTGTTCCGCCGGGCCATTTCCAGCATGAACAAGGACCCTGCATGAAGCTTGAAGACAGCACTATCGTGATCACTGGCGCTGCGCGCGGACTGGGTGCGGCCATGGCCCACCAGCTTGCCAAGGCCGGCGCCCGCATTGCCCTGATCGATCTGCAATCCGACCTGCTGTTCCAGACCCGCGACAGCCTGCCCGGCGAAGGCCACCATGCGGTGGTGGCCAGCGTGTCCGATGAACAACAGGTCGATGCCGCCTTCACCGAAATCGAGGAGCAGCTGGGCGCCATCGACGGCCTGGTCAACAACGCCGGCATTACCCGCGACGGCCTGCTGGTCAAGGTCAAGGACGGTGAGGTCGTCGACCGCATGACGCTGCAGCAGTGGCAGCAGGTCATCGACGTCAACCTGACCGGGGTGTTCCTGTGCGGCCGCGCCGCCGCCGAGCGCATGATTCGCGGCGGTCGCAAGGGCGTGATCATCAACATCGCCAGCATCTCGCGTGACGGCAATTTCGGCCAGACCAACTACACCGCGGCCAAGGCCGGCACCGCCGCCATGACCGTGACCTGGGCCAAGGAACTGGCGCGCTACGGCATCCGTACGGCCTCGGTCTCGCCGGGCTTCACGGAAACGGAACTGGTTGCCGCCATGCCCGAGAAGGCGATCACCAAGATCACCAGCGCCATACCGGCCGCACGCCTGGCCCAGCCGGACGAGATCGCATCGACCATCCGCTTTATCATCGAGAACGACTACGTCAACGGCCGCGACTTCGCCATCGACGGCGGCTTGCGCCTCTAGTCGTCCGGATCAAGGGCGCGGAAGGGACTTGAGAGAGGATCATGAACGAACTGCAGAAAACCACCCAGGCCGAACTGGCCGAACTGGCTGAACTGAGCACCGAAATTACCCGCATCTCGCGCCTGTCGGCCGAACTGATGCTCAAGCTCACGCAACGTCTGGAGTTGCCGACCATCGACCCGCTCAACCTGCGCCGGCCGCTGATCCAGGCGACCTGGAGCACGATTCGCCATCCCTCCCGCATCCTTGGTGCGCAGTGGGAGCTGACCAAGCGCTACCTGGGCTTGCTCAAGTACCTCGGCTTCCGCGTCATCGGCCGCGAAACCTCCAAGGCGGTCACCGCCGCCCGCGCCGACCGCCGCTTCAAGTCCGAGGCCTGGGACGAGAAGCTGATCTTCGACCTGCTCAAGCAGGCCTACCTGCTCAGCGCCGACTGGATGCTGGACAACGTCGCCAAGATGCAGGGCGTGAGCGCCGAGGACCGCCATCGCATCCACTTCTACACCCGCCAGTTCGCCGACGCGCTGTCGCCGAGCAACTTCATCCTGACCAACCCGGAAGTGCTCGAGGCCACTCGCAAGGAAAAGGGCGTGAACCTGCTCAGGGGCTTCCGGCGGTTGCTGGAAGACCTGAACCGCGGCGACGGCCAGCTGCTGATCTCGATGACCGACTACGACGCCTTCGAGGTCGGCAAGAACGTCGCCACCACGCCGGGCTCGGTGGTCTACCAGAACGAGATGATGCAGCTGATCCAGTACGCGCCGTCGACCAAGACCGCCTACAC
>SKKM01000031.1 GCA_007121485.1 Wenzhouxiangella sp.
ACGAGGTCTGCTCACCGTCCAGCCACTGCAGGCCGAAGGCCTCCGGCGAGGTCACGTAGTCGATGCGCACCTGCTCGATGCCGGCCGGCAGCACGATCACCAGCGGCCGGCCGAGGTGCCCATGGTCGGCGCCGAAGCGCCAGGACACCGGCAGGTAGCGCCCGTCCGGACGGATCGCGTTGACGTCGCGAATGTCCAGATCGCGGGTGTCCAGCACCAGGCGCTGGAAGCCGGGTTCGACCCGGTCTAGGTCGAGCACCACGTGTCCGGACAGGGTCCGGGCGCGCATGTTGGCGTCCAGGTCCAGACTGACATGACGAATCCGCACCTGATCGAATTCGGCAAAGCTGTGCGGGTCGATGCCGACGCTGATCCGGTGCTCCGGCGTGGCCGTCAGCGGCGGCGGGGGTTCTTCGCTCTGGCAGGCGACGAGCAGCAAGGCCGCCAGAGCGGCGAAGACAAGGCGAAACGATGAGTTCATGACAAAATTCCGAAAACTGGTAAGCCGTGCGGGCAGAGGAAGCCGGGCCTGCTCAGAGCGCGTCGTCGCCTTCTTCATTGGTGCGGATGCGCACGGCGCGCTCGATCGACGAGACGAAGATCTTGCCGTCGCCGATGCGGCCCGAGGCGGCCGTCTCCACGATGGTTTCGACCACGCGCTCGGCCTGATCGTCCGGCACGACGATTTCGAGCTTGAGCTTGGGCAGGAAGTCAACCACGTACTCCGCACCCCGGTAGAGCTCGGTGTGGCCCTTCTGGCGGCCGAAACCCTTCACTTCCGTGACCGTCATGCCGGTAATCCCGACCTCTCCGAGCGCGTCGCGCACGTCGTCGAGCTTGAACGGCTTGATGATGGCAGTGATCAGTTTCATGTCGGACTTTGAAGGGCTTGAAGAAACCGCAGATTAACGCAGATGAACGCGGATGAGGTGAGCCGAGCGCCGCATTCGCTCCGTCGCCACCGGAAAGCTTGGCCTCACGCAGAGACGCTGAGACGCGGAGCGCGCAGGGAAACATGGTATTTGATTCCTGTTTGCACGGGTGCTCAGACCGAATCATTTCATTCCTCTGCGGTTCCGCGTCTCTGCGTGATGCAGTAAAGCCCTGAAGATCAGATGGTGCTGGTCAGTCAAAACCCGATTTAACCTGATCTGCGGTAATCTGCAGTTCCGCTACGCCAAAACCACATCATGCGCCCCGACTTCCAGACCATCGACGAAATCACCCGCCGGCTGGCCGAGTCCGTGCCCGGCGAACTCAAGACCGCGCGCGCCGAAGTCGAGCGTCAGTTCAAGACCGTGCTTGAAAACGCCTTCAGCCGCCTGGACCTGGTCACTCGCGAGGAATTCGAGATCCAGAAGAAGGTGCTGTTGCGCACGCGCGAGAAACTTGAGCGCCTGGAAGCGTTGCTGGCCGAGAAGGACAAGCCCGCCGCGAGCTGAAACTTCAGCGCCGCACCCGCCCGGCCAGCCACACCGCCAGCACGATGATGCCGCCGCCGATGATCAGCCGCGGCCAGTCGGCATCGCGGTTCCAGATCAGCACGTTGACCACGATCCCGGCCGGGATCAGCATGTTGTTCATGGCCGCCAGCTGGCCCGTGTTGACCATGCGCGCGCCGATGTTCCAGCCCAGGTAGCCCAGGCCCGAAGCGCCTAGCCCCAGCCACAGCAGGACGCCCCACTGCACGGAAGTGGCCGGCATGCGGCCCAGGTCACCGAACAGCACCAGGGCAACGCCGGACACCAGCACCCCGCCCAGGAAGAAGAAACCGAACACCTGCACCTGCGACAGCGCCGCCGGCAGCCGGGTGCGCTTGTACCAGACCTGGCCGAAGGCAAAGCACAGGTTGGCGCCCTGGATCAGCAGGAAACCGGTCAGCACATCGCTGCCTATGCCGGCAAAGCGGATCACCATGGCCCCGGCCACGGCCAGTCCGGCAGCCAGCCACCAGGCCGCCGGCAGCGGTCGCCGACCGAGAATGCGCTCGTCGATCAGGGTCACGTACAGAGGCGTCAGCGTGGTGAACAGCAGCAGCTCCGGCACGGTCAAGTGCGCGAAGGCGTGGAACAGGAACAGGTACATGAGCCCGATCTGCACCGCCCCGATGGCGGCCAGCCGGATCGCCAGTCCCAGGCCCGGCCGCGCACGCGCCAGCAGCGGCGCGAACAGCAGCACGGCCAGCAGCGTGCGGATGAAGACCGAGACGTAGTCGTCCACCTGCCCGGACAGGTAGACACCGATCAGCGAAAAACTGAACGCCCAGCCGAGGGTGACGAGCCAGAGCAGCAGCATGTCGGGAATTCGAGGGCTCGGACCAGTCTGAAAGGGGTGCCCAGCATATCCGCAAAGACCGGCCGATCAGAAATTTCCTACAAGCGCCCGAGCGATGACGCGATAGCGCGCCGGCCCCGGCATTGGACAAACTGCAATCTCCAGCACGCTTCACGGAGACCGGTCTTGGGACTCGCCAGAATCCTGTCACGCGCCCAGGTGGGCATCGACGCACCGCAGGTGATCGCCGAAGTTCACCTGGGCCCCGGCCTGCCCGGTTTCAGCATCGTCGGCCTGCCGGAAACGGCGGTGCGCGAGAGCAAGGACCG
>SKKM01000004.1 GCA_007121485.1 Wenzhouxiangella sp.
GCGTGAACAAGGCGTCGGCTTCCGATGACTCCAGACGGATTCGGTCCGGGTCCGGATGCGCTTCGTCCTCAGGATCCAGCCGATTGGCGAGGCGCGCCAGATCGGCGGGCTCGCCGTCGTCGCCCTGCTCATCGAGCAGCTTGGAAAAGTCGGTCGCCTCCTCGCGCGCTGCCGTCGAGTCGGACGACTCGCCAAGCCCAGGCTCATCGTCATCGTCAAGCAAGGCCATCAGGTCACGGTTGGCGTCTTCCTCGCTGACCGGATCGGGCTCGGCCGGCGCCTCGTCCTTGCCGTTCATGATCAGGGGATGTCCTGGCACCAGCACGCGGGCCAGAACCACGGCCTCTTTCCAGCGCGGATCGTCGGTGGATTCCAGGTTGGCGTGGAAGGCGCTGAGCGCGCTGCCGAAACCTTCGCGGTCTTCGCGCTCGGCCAGGCGGTAGAGATTTTTCAGGCTGTCGTCCGGCGTTTCTGTCTCTTTCTTCGGCATCGGCGGCGTGGACGCAGCCACCGGCGCGGCGGCCAGTTCGGCGGCTTCCTGCGCGCGGCGACGAGAGCGTCGACGCATCAGAAAGACCAGCGCCAGGATGAGAACAAGTGCGGCACCCAGGGCGGCCAGCAACATCTGCTGCCGGCCCGGGTCGTCGACGGCCGCCACGGGCGCGACCGCGGGCGGCGGTTCGGGCGCCTCGACGATTTCGGCCGCCTGGCGCTCGCGCTCCAGGCGCAGGTCGCGGACCTGCTGTTCGAGCTGGGCCAACCCTTCGCTGGCCACCATCATTCCGCCCACGTCGGCCGACTCGATGGCCTGCCGGATCTGATCGACTTCTGCGGCGATTTCGTCCGACTCCATGCCGTCGGCCCGCAGTGTCTGCACCAGTCCGTCCAACTGTCCTTCCAGCCGGTCCCGCTCAAGTCCGATCGCCTGGGCGTCGGCCAGGAGCGCCTCGTCGGCCGTGGTCAACTCCAGCCGCGGCATGACGGCCACGCTCTCTTCAGTGACGACCGTTTCCGCGGCTTCCTGTTCCGCCGCTGCAGCTTCCTCATCGACGATAGCCTCGTCGACCATCGCCGCGGGATCTTCGGCGGCCAACTCGGGGCTGGCGACGGGCTCCGCTTCGGGCTCCGGCTCCACGGGGGCCGGAATCTCCGGCTCGGCCGCGGCCGCGATCACCGGGGTCGCTGCCGCGGCAAGCCGACGCGCTTCCCAGGCTTCGTTCTGCTCACGCATCCGGCGCAGCGCCTCGGCCGGTTCGATCGCCCGCACCGTTTCGACATCGGGCATGACCAGTTCCACGCCCTGGCGCAGCCGGTTGACGTTGTTCCCCATGAAGGCCTGCGGGTTCTGCTCGAAGATGGCAAGCATCACCTGGTTCATGCTCAGTGACGCATCCGGCCGCCAGGCCTGTGCGATCGACCAGAGGGTCTGGCCGGAACGCACGGGCCCTACCCGCTCCAGCGGCGCTTCAGCGCGCGGCGTGCTGACCGGCACGGTCGGCTCCGGACGCTCGGCGACCCGCGCCGGCGGCGCGGCGGGTTCCGCGGCGGGTTCCGCGGCGGGTTCCGCGACGGGCTCCTCGACGGGCGGCTCGGGCGGGCGCTCGGTGATTTCTCTTTCCACCGCCGGCGCTGCCGGCGCGACCGGTTCGACGCGTCGAACCGGCGGGGCCACGGGCGCGGTTGGCGGATCGATGAACAGCGTGTATTCGCGCAGCATTCGGCCACTGGCCCAGCGCGCGTTGACCAGCACCTGCACGAAGGGGTCGGAGACCGGGCGCGTGGAGCGCAGTTGCAGTACCGGCGGCTCCACGCTGCGATCCAGTTCCAGCCGCAATCCCAGGGCAAGCGCATCGGTCGGCACGCCCAACCGGTCATGATCCTCCCGCGAGGCGATCTCGACGCTCAGGGAATCCAGCGCCTCCCGACTCGGCTGCAACAGGGCGATGCGAACGTCCAGCGCCTGGCCCAGGAAGGAATTGACCCTGGCCTCGCCGAGCCCCAGTCCCGCGCTGGACGACTGGATCGTCAGCGCCAGGGCCAACAGCACGACGAGCGCCGCTGCAGCGCTCTTGCCGGAAAAGGATTTAATCACTCTGACACCCCTCGGATCACTTGCCTGACCATAGCCGGAATCCGGAGTATAGCAAGCCAATTCCCTGCCCTGACAGCCATGCGCCGGGCGCCGCGCGGCCGGCCTGGCAACGGTCCGGATCAGCCGGCTTCGCGCTGAATCAGGTATTCGGCGATCTGAACCGCGTTCAGCGCCGCGCCCTTGCGCACGTTGTCGGCGACCACCCAGAGATCCAGGCCGCGCGGATGCGACAAGTCCCTGCGCACGCGGCCGACATAGACCTCGTCCTGGCCCGCGGCGTGGGTCAGCGGAGTGACCCGCTCCGGCACGTCGAGCAGGCGCACGCCGGGCGCAGTTTGCAGCAACCGGCGCACCTCGTCCAGTTCAAACGGCTCGCGCGTTTCCAGATGCACGGCCTCGCCGTGGCCCATGAACACCGGCACGCGCACCGCCGTGGCGTTGACCGCGATGTTTTCGTCACCGAAGATCTTGCGCGTCTCGCGGTGCATCTTCATCTCTTCCCTGGTATAGC
>SKKM01000051.1 GCA_007121485.1 Wenzhouxiangella sp.
CCATCGCCCTGGTGCCGGCGGCCGGCCCGTTCGAAATCCTGCGTGCCCTGCGCATCCTGCGCGTGCTGCGCCTGCTGTCGCAGATTCCCAAGCTGCGCGCCATCATCGAGGCCCTGCTGCGGGCCATGCCCGGCATCGGCTGGACCGCGCTGCTGCTGGTACTGGTGTTCTACATCTTCGCCGTCATGGGCACCATGCTGTTCCGCGAGGAATTTCCGCAGTACTGGGGCAACCTGGGCTTGAGCCTGTTCTCGCTGTTCCAGATCATGACCCTGGAGTCCTGGTCGACCGGCGTGGCCCGGCCGATGATGGAGGTCTACCCGTTGATCTGGGTTTACTTCGTGCCCTTCATCCTGATCTCCAGCTTCATGGTCCTGAACCTGTTTATCGCCATCATCGTGACCGCGACCCAGTCCATCCATCACGACGAGGAGGTCGAGCAGCATGAGTCGCTGCTGGGCGAGTTGCGCAAGATCAACGAGCGGCTGGAGCGGCTGGAGAAATCACGGCAGTGAGTTCGGGAAAAGCCGTAACCGCGGATGAACGCAGATGAACGCGGATAAGAGGGTTGTGCCGGTGGTGATCACACTGGTTGATTTTTGCGCTTTGCTCTCGGCGGGCATTTTGAAAAAACATCTGCGTTTATCTGCGTTCATCCGCGGTTCCAAATGACAGACCCCGCAGTCAGGCTTGATAAATGGCTTTGGGCGGCGCGCTTTTTCAAGACGCGCGGCCTGGCCCAGCAGGCGGTCAAGGGCGGTCATGTGGCGATCAACGGCGACCGCCCCAAGCCTTCGCGCCTGGTCCGGCCGGGCGACCGGCTGGATATCACCAAGGGTGAGCTGGCCTTCGAGGTCGAGGTGCTGATCGTCGGCGAAAAGCGCGTCTCGGCGCCGCTGGCGCGGGAGATGTACCGGGAAAGCGAGGCCAGCGTGCAGCGGCGGGAGGCGGCCAAAGCCGAGCGGGCGGAGCGCGGTGTGGAGCCGGGAGACCCGGGACGGCGGCCGGACCGGCGCCAGCGGGCGGCCATCCGGAAAATCCTGCGCGGCCAATAGGGGCCCCGCCGGTGCGAGTCGCTCAGTCGACCTGGCCGCTCTCCAGCGCTTCCCACCGGGCGTACGCCGCGTCCAGATCGGCCTGCAGCCGGCTGAGTTCCTGGTTGATCCCGCTGATCTGTTCCGGACCGCCGCGGAAAAACTCCGGGTCGTTCATGCGCGCGCTCAGGCTTTCAATCTCTTCCTCCAGCGCTTCGACGCGGGCCGGCAGTTGCTCGAGTTCGCGGGCGAGCTTGTAGCTGAGCTTGGCCGGACGAGACTCGGGTGTTGGTCTTGCCGGCGTCGGCGTCGCGGCGGCTGATGACGGTTCGGGGACCGAGTCGGCGGTGGGCGGGGCCGGCCGCTGCCGCAGCCAGTCGCTGTAACCGCCCACGTATTCGCCGACCCGGCCATCGCCCTCCATCACCAGCGTGCTGGTGATCACGTTGTCGAGGAAGTCGCGATCGTGGCTGACCAGCAGCAGGGTGCCGGGATAGTCGAGCAGCAATTCTTCCAGCAGTTCCAGGGTTTCCAGGTCCAGGTCGTTGGTCGGCTCGTCCATCACCAGCAGGTTGGACGGCTTGGCGAACAGGCGAGCCAGCAGCAGGCGGTTGCGTTCGCCGCCGGACAGCTTGCTGATCGGCGCGCGGGCGCGTTCGGGGGTGAACAGGAAGTCCTGCAGGTAGCCGATGATGTGCTTGGAGCGGCCGTTGATCTCGACGAAGTCGCGGCCTTCGGAGACGTTCTCGGCCGCGCTCCAGTCATCCCTGAGCACGGTGCGCTGCTGGTCGAAGTAGGCGATCTCCAGGCCGGTGCCGAGCCTGACCTCGCCGCTGTCGGGCTCGAGCTGCCCCAGCAGCAGGCGCAGCAGGGTCGATTTGCCGCTGCCGTTGGGCCCGATCAGACCGATGCGGTCGCCTCTGAGCACGGTGGTCGACAAGCCATGGACGATGGGCCGGTCCTTCCAGGCAAATGCCAGGTTCTTCACCGTGATCACCTTCTTGCCCGAGGGCGTGGCGTGGCTGGCGCTCATGCTGACCGTGCCCTGGCGCTCGCGCCGTTCGGCCCGTTCCATGCGCATCTTCTTCAGCGCCCGGACGCGGCCTTCGTTACGCGTGCGCCTGGCCTTGATGCCCTGGCGAATCCAGACCTCCTCTTCGGCCAGGCGCTTGTCGAAACGCTGGTTTTCCAGCGCCTCGGCATGCTGGCGTTCGGCGACCCGGCGCAGGTAGTTGTTCCAGTCGCCAGGCCACGACGTGAGCTGGCCGCGGTCCAGTTCGACGATGCGGGTGGCCAGTTTCTGCAGGAAACGGCGGTCGTGGGTGACGAAGACCAGCGTCGCCGGCAGTTGTTTCAGGAAACCCTCCAGCCACTCGATCGCCTCGATGTCGAGATGGTTGGTCGGTTCGTCCAGCAGCAGCAGGTCGGGCCTGGCCACCAGGGCCTGGCCGAGCAGCACCCGGCGCTTGAGGCCGCCGGAGAGCTGTTCGAAAGGCAACTCGCCGTCCAGTTCCAGCTGGCTGAGCACGCGTTCGACCTGCTGCTCCAGGTCCCAGCCGCCGGCGG
>SKKM01000002.1 GCA_007121485.1 Wenzhouxiangella sp.
AGATCAATTCATTTTCAAGGCCCGGGTAGCCCAGCTCGGCAAAGGTGGGCGCATCGGGAAAATCCGGCAGGCGCTCATGAGCCGCTACGGCCACCACACGGAGGCGGTCCGAGGCCAGCGCGTCGCGCGGATTGCCGAGGTAGGCGTCGCCCAGGTTTCCGAGCAATGCCGCAACCGCCTCGCCGCCGCTGCCGTAGGGAATCCAGCGCATGTTGGTTCCCGTGGCTTCCGCGATCTTGACGCCCGAGACGTGCTTGACGCCGCCGATATCCACGCCCAGCCAGAGCTGATGCCCACCCCGGTCGCGCCGGACGGCGGCCAGCTCTTCCCAGCTGCCCGGGCCCTCGGCGCTGTTCGTGATCAGCACGTGGGCGTTGTCCATGATCAGGGAATGCCAGCGCAGGTTGTCGATCAGGTCTTCGCGGCCCGTGGCGACGAATTTCGAGATGTTGGAGCGCGTCACGGCGAGGAAACGGTGACCATCGGCCGGCTCACGCAGGGCTTCCTCGAAGGCCACGATGCCGCCGCCACCGGGGCGGTTGATGACGGCGATGGGGTGATCGGCATATTCCTGGGCCAGGCGGGCGAAGCGCCTGGCAGTGACGTCGATCAGGCCGCCCGGGGAGGTGTAGACGATCAGGCGGATCGGCTGGCTGGGAAAGCCGCTGATTTCGGGCAAGGCCGGATGTGCGCCCTGGCCGGCTGTCCAGGCTTCCTCGGCCGCTGCGGCACCTGCCGCTGTAAGGCACAGCCCGGAAAACAGGATGAGCAGGAAGCGCATGTCGCGGGAAACCGGCCGAGGATCGATCAACCTGGGGACATTACCTGCCAAGTATGACAGTTTGGTTGCAAGGCAGGCAAAGGGGCTTCACAATTCCTTAACGGCCGCGCTAGGATAAGTGAATGTCCGGCGCGCAGGTCACGACAGACCTGGCGTGCCGGACATGGTGGAGCCAGCGTCTTCTCGGCGCAAGAAGCGAACAGTTCATTCGTTCGACAGGCTTCGTTCGAGTTTTGACGACAACCAGTGAGGGTCCAAATCCGATGAAACGAAACTCCTTGTCCTTGATGATAGCTTCGCTGCTGCTGGCCAGCCCGGCGCTGTACGGTGAAGACGGCGCGGCCGAAGAGACAGAAGTTGCCACGACCGTCGACCGCATCGTGGTCACCGGCACGCGAGTGGCCGGTCGAACCGCCACCGACACGGCCGTTCCGGTCGATATCATCGACGCCCGCGCGCTCGAGAACGCCGGTACCACCGAACTCAAGGAGGCGCTGGCGTCCGCGCTGCCCTCCTTCAACTTCCCGCGCCCGGGCCTGACCGACGGCACCGATACCGTCCGTCCGGCGACCCTGCGCGGGCTGGGCCCGGACCAGACCCTGGTGCTGGTCAACTCCAAGCGCCGGCATACGGCCGCGCTGGTCAACGTCAACGGCACCATCGGTCGCGGCTCGGCGGCGGTGGACATGAACACCATTCCCATTTCAGCGGTTGGCTCGCTGGAAGTCCTGCGTGACGGCGCCTCTGCCCAGTACGGCTCCGACGCCATCGCCGGCGTGATCAACGTGCTGCTGCGCGAGGCCAACAGCGGCGGTTCGCTGCGGGCTTCCTACGGCGCCCGCGTGACCGAATACACCACCCCGACCACCCCGCCGCCGGCCGGCGCCACCTGGAGTGCGCCGGATCGCATCTCGCGCAGCGTGACCGATGGCGAGGTCTTCACGGTGGGCGGCTGGGCTGGCTTCAGCCTGACCGACAACGGCTTCCTGACGCTGAGCTTCGAGTACAAGGACCAGAATCGCACCGAGCGCGGCGGCTGGGATTTCCGCCAGCAGTTCCCGCTGGTCAACGGCCAGTTCGATCCGCGCGAGCAGACCTTCGATCGCTTCAATGCCTGGTACGGCGAGCCGGAAGTCGAGCAACTGACCCTGTTTGCCAACATGGGCATCGACCTGGCCAACGGCGGCCGCTTCTACGGCTGGGCCAGCTACATGAACCGCGAGGCCTTGTCGGGCGGGTTCTATCGCCGCGCCCTTGACGCCCGTAACGTCATTGAAATCTATCCCGAAGGTTTCCTGCCGCTGATCAACCCGGAAGTCGATGACTACAGCCTGGCCTTCGGCTATGCGGCCCCGATGGGTGACTGGGATTTCGACACCTCGCTGGTCTATGGCCGCAACGACATGGACTTCACCATCCGCAACACGCTCAACGCCTCGATCGGGCCGACCAGTCCGACGGTATTCGACGCCGGCGGCTACAGCTACGACCAGCTGGTCTTCAATGCCTCGGCCGTGCGCGCCTTCGACGTCGGCAACTTCCACTCGCCGCTGAACGTGGCTTTTGGCGTGGAAGCGCGTCGCGAAAGCTACGAGATCAACGCCGGTGAACCGGACTCCTGGCGCAATGGCGGCAGGCTGCTTCCCAACGGGAACCCGGCGGCGTCGGGTGCGCAGGTATTCCCCGGTTTCCGGCCGGAGAACGAGGTCAGCGAGAGCCGCACGGCGGTCGGTGCCTTCATCGACCTGGAAGCCGAGCTGACCTCGCAGCTGCTCGCCTCCGCCGCGATCCGCGCCGAGCGCTACTCCGATTTCGGCAGCGCGCTGACCGGCAAGCTGGCCATGCGCTACGACTTCACCGACGCTTTCGCCCTGCGCGGCTCGGTGCAAAATGGCTTCCGCGCGCCGTCGCTGCAGCAGCAGTACTTCACCGCGACCTCGACCAACTTCATCAACGGGATTCCGTTCGACATCACCACATTCCCGCCTGAAGATCCAGTTGCCCTGGCGCTGGGCTCGTCGGAGCTGGACTCGGAAGACTCGCTGAACTTCTCGCTGGGTGCGGTGATCAACATGGGCTGGGCGACCCTGACCCTGGACGCCTACCAGATCGAAGTGGATGATCGCGTCGTTCTGTCGGAGAACCTCACCCAGGCCAATGTCCGCGAGTTCCTGGAGAACCAGGGTTTCATCGGCATCGGTGGCGGTCGCTTCTTCATCAACGGCGTCGATACCCGCACTCGCGGTCTGGATGCGGTCTTGAGCTGGTCGACGGCGACCACTTCGGCCGGCATGTTCGACTTCGTGCTGGCGGGTAACTACAACGAGACTTCGGTGCGGCGTATTCCGACCACCGTGGAACTGGAGGCACTGGATCCGCCGCCGACCCTGTTCTCGCGGGTCAACACGCTGATTTTCGAGAAAGGGAATCCGCGCACCAAGTTCACCTTCAACACGAACTGGACCATGGATCGCTGGGGCGGCACCTTGCGCGCACGTCACTATGGCCGCGTGCTGGCGCCGTCCAACAACCCGGCGCTGGACTACAACCTGACCTCCACGATCCTGTTCGACATCGAGGGCCGGTTCGACCTGACCGATCAGCTGCAGCTGGCCTTTGGCGCCGACAACGTTCTGGACGAGTACCCGGACGCCGCACCGATCGCCCTCAACACGACCGGCAACACGCCGTTCTCCAACCTGTCGCCGTTCGGGCGTTCCGGCCGCTTCATCTACGGTCGGGTCGTTTACAACTTCTAAGACCGGCGTTCAAGCAAGCCGCAAGGCGGGCCGTGATTCCTCGAGGAATCACGGCCTTTTTTGTTCTAGCGGTCGATGATGATGTAAGGGTCGAGCGGCGGGCGCTGGTCGTTGCCGAGATCGATCACCATGTACTTGCAGCCTGGTGGACTGCACAGCTGGTCGGAGTCGTCGCGAATGCGCAGCCGATGGCTGGCGCGAACGTTGAATTGGTAGACCGGGCGGCCGTTTGGGCCGACAAACGGGGTCTCTTCGGGAAAAACCACCAGTACAGGATGATTGCTCTCCCAACTCACTTCCTGTCCGGGCCGAGCACTCAGGGTTTCCACGTCCACCCGAGGTGACTGGGATGGATTTTCGGGCACCTCGATCCCGATCCCGCAGCGGGGCGGACAGTTCTGGCCTTGCCGGGCTTGAGCTTGCACCGCGATGGCACCCAGCCCGAGGATTGCAGCGAATAAAACGGCGGTGGGTTTGCTTATGAGAAAGACTTGCATGGTGCTGCTCCTGAGTAAAGTGGTCGAAAGCAGCCGCGGAGTTGCGGATGCGCTTGGTGATTAATGAGGCGAGGGTGTCTCCTGCAACAAGTTCAGCGGATCCTGATGCGTCATCAGCCCGGCGAGGCGCGGATCGGCACGCAGCAGCATCGCAGGCAGGCCCAATTGCTCCGCGGCGTTGAGATGGGCTTTGGCGGCGACCGGGTTTCCGAGAGCGAGCCAAGTCAAAGCCACAGTGCGATGCGCCGGTCCCCCAAGGAACTCCCGATCTTCAAGCCCAGCCAATCCGCGCGTTGCCTGTTCCGTTCTGCCGAGTCTGGCCAGTGCATGCGCCATGGCGGCCAGCGCCTCGTCATCGGCGGAATTGACTTCCAGCCGATCTCGGGCCAGGTCTATCGTCGTAAGGTCATGTCGGTCGGCTTCGGCCTCGCGGCCGGCTTGCAGGCGCAGTGCATCGGCCAGAAAAGCCTGGTAGCGGAACTCGGCCGGGCTCAACTCAGTGGCCACGCGGTACATGACCTCGGCTTCCTCGTAGCGGCCCGCCAGGAAATAGCTGGTGCCGGCATTGGAAAAAGCCGTGGGCGACGGCTGGCGATCGATTGCCGCGCGGAAGGCTTCAGCCGCGGCGTCGAATTCACTCAGGTAGAGCAAAGCGCCGCCGAGGTTGGAGTGCGATCGGGCACTGTCCGGCTCCAGCCGGATCGCCTGCCTGAACTGCTCGGCAGCGGCGGCAAAATTGCCGCCGGCGAAGTAGAAACCGCCCAGGTAGGAGTAGTTCCGCCACCAGGCCGGATCCAGCTCGATGGCGCGCCGGAAGTGTTCTTCAGCGGCCGGCCGCTGGCCGATCGCTTCCTGAACCAGGGCCATGCCCAGATGCGCCTGACTATCTGCCGCATCTATCGCCAGCGCGGACTGCATGGCGCTGAGAGCTTCCTCGTGTTGGCCTCTGCCGAGATATAGTCGACCCAACGCAATCTGGGTTTCCGCGCGCTGCGCATCCTGCAGTCGGGCCCGCTCACAGGTGGCCAGGGCGCGTTCGACATGGCGCGTCTGGCGAGTCGTTTCATACTGTTGCCAGTGAGCCGTGCACAGCCCTGCATGAGCCAGGCCGAAAGCCGGATCACGGTCCAGGGCCAGCCGGAATTGCGTGATGGCCTGGTCGGTGCTGTCTTCGGTCGGTTCCTGGCGCAGCAGCGCACGACCCTTGAGGTAGAGGTCGTAGGCGACCGGATCAAGGGTGGGACGTTCGACGATGGTCTTGCCGCCCAGCTGAATCTCCAGAACGGCGGCGATGGAGCGGGAAATGCTGTCCTGCACGGCGAAGACATCGTCCAGGCGAGCGTCGTAGGTCTGGCTCCAGAGCTGATGACCGGTCTGGCCATTGACCAGTCTGGCGCTGATCCGAACTTGATCGCCGGAACGACGTACGCTGCCTTCCACCAAGGTGCCGGCGCCCAGCAGGCGAGCCACCTCGCGGATGTCCGCATCCGCATGCCGATAGGCGAAGGACGAAGTGCGGGCGATGACCCGCAGGCTGGGAATGCGCGCCAGGCTGTCCATGATGGCCTCTGCCATCCCATCGCTGAAGTAAGTGGAGTCCCGCTGCGGGCTCAAGTCACTGAACGGAAGAACGGCGATCGAGGGAATGGCTCGGGGCGGCGGCGCAACAACTGGATCCCTGGACATCAGCAGCCAGGCCAGAATTGCCAACAAGCACACGATGATGACGTAATCGATCCAGCGACCGTTCCACTGAAAGGGCCGCTCTGGGCTCAGCGTGTCCTCGTCGACCGGAGGCGTACGGACAACGCCGTCGGGAGTGATGTCGTAAGCCCATGCCAGCAGGCCGGCAACAGGAAGCCCGAGTATGGCCAGAACAACGAGGACCGAGAGCACCCAGTCCGGCGCGAACAGGGCGGGAAGTACCACATCGGCGATCTGCACCACGAACCAGGCGCTGATCGCATAAGCGCCCGTGGCGCGGTAAACATGGCGCCGCCGGAACTCCCACATGGTGCGGCTGAGCCACCGCCGCCTTGTTGCCACGTTCGCCTCCCGACGCTCGGCGTCGAATCGGCCCCTTGGCTTATGCGACCCGACACACCGATTGAATCCCCTGGTGGGTCAGGCCACGTGCGTCTATCGTTGCGCAGTATAGGCCGATTGCGCGAAATCACACAATCGATGGCTTGCTGTGCTGCAGTTAGGGAATTTGTCGACTGGATCGGCTCGATTTTCTGGGGCCGGCCTCGCAGGTCAGCGGGGGTGCCGCAGTGTTCTTCCCGACGCCGGCGCTCCTTGCCGGGCACCTTGGCCGCCGCATCCATGGCGCCGGCTTTCGGGCCAGGATGGTCGGCTCATGCTGTCTCCCCCGACGCCGGTCGGAACCCGAACGTCCGCCAGATTTCCTCGGTGATATGGAGGGCGAACGGATGTGCCGGCTCAGCGTTCCATATCAGATCAAGATGCCAGGCTCGCCGTGACCCCTTAAAGGGCCCACCACGGATTTTTCTTGTCCGACCCTAGCGTCTGACGATGATGTAGGGATCCAGCGGCGGGCGTTCTCGGTCATTCGGGTCCGTGACCGTGTACTTGTAAAGGATCTCGTCGGGCAAGTCTTCCTCATCCTGGCGAATGCGCAGGCTGTTCGTGGTCGGGATCATGAATTCGGAGACGGGCTGCTCGCTGTTGGCGCGCACGAAGGGCGTGCGGTCGCCGAAGTCCACTCTGACCGGGCGATTGCTCTGCCAGCAAACCGTCTGCTCTGGACACACGGTCAGGGTCTCGAGGTCAACCTTGGGTGGCTGTGTCCGGTTGTCAGGCACGTCGATCCTGATATTCGCTTGTTCCAGTTCGTCACTCATACGCTTCTCCTTGCAGGGGGTGAGGGCAGCGGGAGCGGGTGTCTTTCACTCGCTGCGCGAGTTGGGGTCCCGTGCCAGGTCGGACAGGCGGGGATCATGCGAAAGCAGCACCATCGGCGCCCCCGCGTCTGCAGCCGCGTTGTAATGATCCCGGGCCGCGGCCTGATCGCCAAGCGCGAGCGCGGCCAGCGCCATGGTCCGATGGGCATGGTGCCCGAGTTGTTCCAGAGGGCCCAGCCTGGCCCGTTCGGCCGCCGCTTCGTCGACTCGGCCGAGTCTGGCCAGCGCTTGCACCAGCACGGCCCGGGCATCGTCGTCGGCCGGGTTGACCTCCAGCCTTTGCCTGGCCGTCTCGACTGCCTTTCGGTCATGCCGGTCGGCTTCGGCCTCGCGGTCCCCTTGCAGCCTCACGATGGCAGCCAGGAAGGCCCAGGGGCGGAAGTCGGTGGGAGTCCGCTCGGTGGCCACCCGAAACATGACCTCGGCCTCCGCCAGGCGACCCTCCAGAAAATAGCTGGTGCCGGCGTTGGCGTAGGTGGTCGGTGAGGGCTCGTGCTGGCGCTTGATCGCCTCGTGGAACGCTTCGGCGGCGCGCCCGAATTCGCCCTGGTAGAGCAGGGCGCCTCCGAGGTTGTTGTGGGACAGCGCGCTGTCGGGCTCCAGGCGGATCGCCTGTTCATACTGTTCGGCTGCCGCGGCAAAGTTTCCGGCTGTCTCCATGTAGAAGCCGCCAAGGTAGGAATAGTTGCGCCACCAGGCCGGATCCAGCTCGATGGCTTGCAGGAAATGCGCTTCCGCTTCGTCCAGAGCGCCGAGTTGTTCCTTGACCAGGCCCATGCCGACATGGGCCTGGCTGTTGTCGGGATCGACCCGCAGGGCCGACTGCATCGCCGCCAGTGCCTTTTCAAATTGCCCGGTGCCGAGATGGATTCGGCTCAGGGCGATCTGGGTCTCGGCGCGCATGGGATTCTGCAGCCGGGCCCGTTCACAGGTGGCGCGGGCGCGCTCCACGTGGTGCACCTCAAACGTGTCTTCGTACTGTTCCCAGTGCGCCGTGCACAGTCCGGCGTGCGCAAGACCGAAGGCGGGATCGCGGCCCAGCGCCAGGCGGAACTGTTCTATGGCCTGTGCCAGGCTGTCGCTGGTCGGCTCTTCCCGCAGGAAGGCACGACCGCGAAGATAATGGTCATAGGCGATCTGGTCGCGGGTCGGACGTTCGATCGCCCCGTTGCCTGTTAACCGGACCTCGAGCACCTCGGCCACGGCGCGTGAGATGCTGTCCTGGACGGCAAAGATATCGTCCAGGCGTGCCTCGTAGGTCTCGCTCCACAGGTGATGGCCGCTGCGGCCATCAACGAGGCGGGTGCTGATCCTGACCTGGTTGCCAACGCGCCGTACGCTGCCTTCCAGCAGATTGTCGACGCCGAGCAGGCGCGCCACTTCCCGCACATCGGTTCCGGCTTGACGGTAGGCGAACGACGACGTGCGCGCGGTGACCTGAAGCGTGGGCACGACCGCCAGGCTGTCCATGATGGCCTCGGCGATGCCATCGCTGAAATAGGCCGAGTCCTGTTCCGGGCTGAGATCGCTGAAGGGAAGAACGGCGATCGACGGCGTGTCGTGGCGGCCGGAGTCCGTGACCGAGTCGCTGGTCATCAGAATCCAGCCCAGGATGCCGAGCAGACCGCAGATGATGACGTAGTCGATCCAGCGGCCGGTCCAGCTGAAAGAGGCCCGGCCCGAAGACGCCTCCGCCCGGAGACGACCGCTGCGCACCACACCTTCGGGCGTGATGTCGTAGGCCCAGGCCAGCAGGCCGGCGACCGGCAGGCCCAGGATGGCCAGCACTACCAGCAGCGAAACCACCCATGCCGGGACGAACAGGGCGGGCAGCACCACGTCGGCCATCTGCACCACGAACCAGGCGCTGATGATATATGCACCCACGGCACGGTAGACGTGGCGCCGTCTCAACTCCCCCATCGTGCGACTGATCCACCGTGCCGGTGTGGCCACCGTTGCCTCCCGACGCCAGGCGTCGAATCGACCCCTTGCGACTTGGCTCGGTCGTCCTGCCCTGACCCCCTTGAAGGTTTCGGCAGTGAACTCCGATGCCCGACAGTGTATAACAAGTGCAGGCGGTCACACAAATGCAGCCCAAATGTGACGCAGTGGAGAGTGGAGCTACAGGGCTTCGAGTCGCTCGATCTGGGCGCGCAAATCCGTCACCGTGTTGCGGTGGTCCGCCAGGCGATGGCGCTCCTTGTCGACCACCTCGGCCGGCGCGTTGGCGACGAAGCGTTCGTTGGCCAATTTCTTCTCGACCTGCTCCAGGCCTTTCAGTTCGCGCTCGAGCTGCTTGTTCAGGCGCGCCAGTTCCTCGCCTACGTCGACCAGTCCGGCCAGCGGAATCAGCAGACGCAACTCGCCGGAAAGCGCTGTGGCACAGGCAGCGCTGTCGAAGTCCGGTGCCACGATCTCGATTCGTTCCAAACGGGCCAGCTTGCGGATCAGGTCGCTGAATCGATCCAGCCGCGCGTGATCGCTCTCGCCACCGCCCTGAACCAGCAAGGGCATCGGCTTGCCGGGCGCGAGGTTGAGTTCGGTGCGGGCCGAGCGCACGGCGGAGATCACCGCCTTCAGCCATTCGGTATCGGACTCGGCGGCAGCGTCCATAATTCCGACCGCAGGCCAAGAGGTCTGGCTGATGCTGCCTCCTGCCACGCCGGCAGGGCCGCGAACGCGTTGCCAGATTTCCTCGGTGATAAAGGGTACAAAGGGATGCAGCAGGCGAAGGGTCGTTTCCAATACATGGGCCAGGGTATGGCGCGTGGCCTTGGCGGTGACCGGATCGGCAGCGATCGCTTCTTCGAATAGCGCCGGCTTGGACAGTTCCAGGTACCAGTCGCAGAACTCGTTCCAGACGAATTCATACAAGCTGCGGGTGGCCAGGTCGAAGCGGTAGTCGGCCAGGGCCTGGTCGACCTCGGCGATGGTGCGGTTCAGGCGTGACAGGATCCAGCGCGACAGGGTGTCCAACTCGTCGTCACTCGGCGCGGGCAGGGGCTCCTCGCCCACGTTCATCAGGGTGAAGCGCGCGGCGTTCCACAGCTTGTTCAGGAA
>SKKM01000245.1 GCA_007121485.1 Wenzhouxiangella sp.
GGCTGGCCGTGCCGGTGCCGGCCATGGCGCCGAAGGCGTCCATCACGCCCCACACCGTGCCCAGCAGGCCCAGGAAGGGCGCGCCGGTGACGATCGAGCCCAGCAGCACCATCTTCGATTCATAGTGCATGGTCTGGGCGGCCACGCCGCGCTGCAGCGCGTTTTCCACGTGGCCCATGCGCAGCGCGGCTCGATGCGTGTCAGGGTCGTTCAGATCGGCGCCGTAGTGGTAGAACGCCTCCAGCGCGCTCTGCACCAGGGCGCTGTAGGGGCTCTCATCGGGCAGGTCCGGGTCCAGGTCCAGCACCTGGCGCTGCTTCGCGACCAGGGTCTCGTAATCGCCGTTCTCGCTTTCCAGCCGGCGCAGGTCGCGGTACTTGCCGAGCATGATGGTCCAGGCCACCAGGCTGAGCGCGATCAGGATCACGACGATGACCTGACCGGCGGTGTTGGACTGGAGGAAATAGCCGACCACGCTGGTGCCCGGCAGGGCAGTGGAGGCCATCGCTAGGCTGGGTGAGGCGGGTTCCATGCTTCACGCTTCGGTGCAATACGCTGCCCGACAGCATACCGGAATCCGCTCTGACTCCGCAGGCGACACAGGCGATCCATGGGGGCTTTACGCCAAAGCACCCCCGGGCTTTCGCCACGGTTCAATCGGCCAGCCGCGCTGTCTTGCGCTGTGCTTGCAGTGCCTGAGCGAACGCGAGCAGCATGGCGCCCAGGGCCAGCGGCATCATCGCCGGCTTCAGTTCTCCGCGTGGACGTCCTTGTAGATCCGCCCATCCTTCATGATGACCAGGAAATTGTTGTCCGGATCGGCGATCAGGGCCAGGTCTTCCAGCGGGTTGCCGCGCACCAGCAGCAGGTCGGCCAGGGCGTCTTCGGCGACCACGCCCAGGCGGCCCTGGTAGGGGCTGCGCAGGCCCGACAGGGCCAGCAGCTGGGCATTGTCGTGGGTGACCAGGCGCAGGATTTCGGCCGGCGTGAACCACTCGCGCAGGAGCAGGATGTACTGGTTCTGCTCATGATTGAGCGCGGGTTCAAACAGGAAGTCGGTACCCCAGGCCAGTTTGACGCCCATGTCGCGCGCCATTTCCCAAACCCGCGGCTGGTTGGCAATGATCGGCTGGCGCTTGATCCGGCGCAGTGGGTCCATGTCGGGCGAGTCTGCGCGCAAGACCTGCAGCGACAGCCAGACGTCGTGCTCGACCAGGAGCTTCATCGTCTCTTCGTCCAGCAGTTGACCGTGGTCGATCACGCGCACGCCGGCCTCGATGGCGCGACGGATGGCCCGCGGCGTATAGGCGTGCACGGTGACGTAGGTGCCCCAGTCCTCGGCCGCTTCGACCGCGGCGCGCATTTCGTCGAAGGTGTACTGGGTGACGTCAATCGGGTCGTATTCCGAGGAAATCCCGCCGCCGGCCATCAGCTTGATCTGGCTGGCGCCGAAGCGCAGGTTTTCGCGCACCGCGGTGAGGACTTCAGCGCGGCCATCGGCGATGAAGGTCGCGCCCAGAAGTTCCGCGCGTGAGGGCTCGCCGAAGAACCGCCGCGAACGCTCGTGCGGCATGCGCAAGTCGCCGTGGCCGGCGGTCTGGCTCACCATCGCGCCCGACGGCCATATCCGAGGACCCTTGAGTTGTCCGGCGCTGATGCCGGCCTTCAACTCCCAGATCGGTCCACCCAGATCGCGCACCGCTGTAAAGCCCCGCAGCAGCATGGCCTCGGCCGCACGCGCCGAGGCTTCGAGGGCCATTTGCGGCGTCAGATCCGGCGCCATCATTTCGGCTATGCTCATCGAGCTGAAGGTCAGATGGACATGAACGTCAATCAGTCCCGGCATCAAGGTGTTGCCACCGCCATCGATGATTTGGGCTTCTGGCCCGGCCTCGATGTCTGGCCCGATCGCCGCAATCCGGTTGCCGCGCACCAGTACCCGCGTGGGCTCGGACAGCTCGCTGGACTGTCCGTCGAAAACGCGCACCTGGTCGAACACGATCTCCGGCTCCGCCGCCGCCGAGATGGCCATGGAGCCAAGCAGGAGGCTCATGCCGGCGAAAAAGATAGCCAAACGCCTAAAGGTCATTCGTTCAGTCCTTGATCATGTTCATCGAGGTCGGCAGTCTATCAAGTCGGATTCGGCGGGCGTCCACGGCGGGGAGGCTCGTGGCGCCGTTGTGAGCGGCCTCTTGATCGCTGCTACAAAAAGCCTCTCGCCAAGACGCCAAGGGCGCAAAGGAAAAGCAAGAGAGAAATGGTTTTCCTGGCGTGTCAGGCATCGTGGCTGTAGGTCAGCCTTAAATGGCGGACTGCCCATCTAACACACACGTCTTACCTTGGCGTCCTTGGCGTCTTTGCGCCTTTGCGAGAGGCTTTTCAATCCGTTTATCAGGCTACTGCTCGGGATTCGTCCTCGGCGCGGTGCCGGGAAGCCGCCGGCTGACCATGGGAATGGTCAGCATGGTGCTGGCCGCGGCCATCAGGATCAGGGCGGTGAAGATCTCGGCCGAGATGATCTGCTGGTCGAGCAGGATGTTGGCGAAGATGATCATGATCAGCGCCTTGGTCTGCA
>SKKM01000142.1 GCA_007121485.1 Wenzhouxiangella sp.
CCGCCTGAGGAGTGATGCCGAGCAGCAGGCTGTCGGCTTCCACCAGGTCGCCGACCGCCACCGCCAGCTGCTCCACCAGCCCGTGGCAAGGCGCCTTGATCGCCAGTTCCATCTTCATCGCCTCCATGATCAGGAGGGTCTGACCTTCTTCAACCGCGGCGCCTTCGCGGGTGCGCAGATCGAGAATCTTGCCCGGCATGGGCGCGACGATGCGGCCATCGGCGTCGGTCTGCCGCTCGCCGGCCTCGAAGCGGGTATGGCGGAGCAGCAGCCAGCGCTGTTCCCGGTGGCAGACTTCGAGGGCGTGCTCGTCGCGGCGATGCAGGTGGAGTCGATCGCGTTTTCCCTCCAGCTCAAGAAGATGCAGGGACTCTTTCAGGCGCTGCAGACCGACGTCCAGGGACTGATCGTCGAGCCGGATCCGATAGCGGCCGCGCTCCCCGTCGGCTTCGATGGCCCAGCGCTGTCCGCCGCACTCCAGGTCCAGCGAGCGCGCCGCTTGGTCGCCAGAACGCCAGCCGTCGCAGCGCGCCCAGGGATCGGCGGCGCCAACGGTCGGCTCCTGCTCGAGCAGCCAGAAGGCGGCCGCGGCGACCAGGACTTCGGCCGGCGGTTGCTTAGAGGGCAGGATGCCGGCCAGGTCGCGATCCAGCAGCCCGGTATCCAGCCTGCCTTCGGCAAACACCGGGGCTGCGGCCAGGGCCTGGAGAAAGCCCAGGTTGGTGGTCGGACCGGCCACCAGGCTGGCCGCCAGCGCCTGCTTGAGCAAGGCGCGGCAGGCGTGGCGGTCGGCGGCATGGACGATCAGCTTGGCGATCATCGGATCGTAGTGCACGCTGACCTCGTCGCCGACATCCACGCCGCGGTCGACCCGGACCTGCGCGCCGGTCGGAAAGGCCAGGGCGCGGATGCGGCCACTGGAAGGGACGAAGCCGCGCTCGGGATCCTCTGCATACAGCCGTGCTTCCATGGCGTGGCCGCGTGCGCCGATCCGGTCCTGGCTCAGGGGCAGCGGCTCGCCTGCGGCAATGCGCAGCTGCCACTCGACCAGGTCCAGGCCGGTGATCATTTCGGTGACCGGGTGCTCGACCTGCAGGCGCGTGTTCATTTCCAGGAAGTAGAAGGCGCCGTCATCGACCAGGAACTCGACCGTGCCGGCGCCGCGGTAATCGACAGCCTCGGCGGCGCGCACGGCGGCGGCCAGCAATTCCTCGCGCAGGTTTGAGTCCAGATTGGGCGCCGGCGCTTCCTCGATGATCTTCTGATGGCGGCGCTGGCTGGAGCAGTCGCGCTCGAACAGGTGCACGGTATTGCCGTGCGCGTCGGCAAACACCTGGGCCTCGATGTGGCGCGGCCGCTCCAGGTAGCGTTCCAGGATCATGCGCTCATCGCCGAAGGCGCTCAAGGCCTCGCGCCGCGCCGCGGCCAGCGCCTCGGCGAATTCCCCGTTGGAGCGCACCACGCGCATGCCCTTGCCGCCGCCGCCGGCCGCGGCCTTGAGCATGAGCGGGAACCCGATCCGTTCCGCCTCCTCGGCCAGCCGCTGATCGGACTGCCCGTCGCCGTGGTAGCCGGGGATCAAGGGCACGCCGGCCGGCGCCATCTTCGCCTTGGCGGCCGCCTTGGAGCCCATCAGCTCCATGGTCTCGGCACTCGGCCCGATCAGCACCAGGCCGGCGCCTTCCACGGCGCGGGCAAAATCCGGCTTTTCCGACAGGAAGCCGTAGCCGGGATGGATCGCCTCCGCGCCGGTCTCGGCAGCCGCGGCGACGATGCGCGGCGCATCGAGATAGGACTCGGCCGCCGGCGCCGGTCCGATGTGAATCGCTTCGTCAGCCAGCCGCACGTGCCTGGCGCCGGCATCGGCATCGGAATACACCGCAACGGTGCCAACGCCCAGCCGACGGCAGGTGGCGATGATGCGGCAGGCGATCTCGCCGCGGTTGGCTATGAGGATTTTTTTGAACATCGTTTTGGGTTTTAACCGCGGATGAACGCGGATGAACGCGGATAAAAGACGGCCGACGGATCGAGGTAAACGCGCTTTTGGCCGTGGTGTTCGCGATGTTTCCGAGGCAAAACCGTTAATCCTGTTTTAGATCTGCGTTTATCTGCGTTCATCTGCGGTTCCTTTCCGTACCCAGTTCGGCTGCCGCTTTTCGAGGAAGGCGCTCAGGCCCTCCTGGCCCTCGCGCGAGACGCGCAGGGCGGCGATGGTCTCGGAGGTGCGCCGGTCCAGTTCCTCGGGCTCGGCCTGCAGGGAGCCGACCAGGCGGATCAGGGACTTGACCCGGGCCTGCGCCTTGGGACCACCTGCCAGCAGAAGTTCGACCAGGTCGCCGATGTGCCCGTCCAGCTGGCCTTGCGGAACGATGTCGGTGATCAAGCCGATCTTCTGCGCGGTGGTCGCATCCACGCGCTCACCGGTCAGCATGTAGCGGCGCGCGTGGTTGACGCCGATGCGCGGCACGACGAAGGGCGAGATGGTGGCCGGTACCAGCCCGAGCCGAACCTCGGTCAGGCCGAAGCGCGCGTGCTCCAGCGCGACCGCGAGGTCGCAGCAGGCGATCAG
>SKKM01000007.1 GCA_007121485.1 Wenzhouxiangella sp.
CACTCGTCGATCAGGCGCGAAATCTGCTTTTTCTTCAGCACCTGGTTGACCAGTTCGAACGGCAGCCCGGCCGGGACGATGTCCCACAGCATGGCGCGGCCGACCGTGGTCTGCTCGCGGCGAACGCTCTCAACCGCCTCGCCGTCCTCGATCCGCGTTTCGCGGATGCGCACGGTAACCGCGGCCTGCAGGTCGATCTGGCGGTTGGCGTAGGCGCGCTGGACCTCGGCGACGCTGGAGAAGAACATGCCCTCCCCCCTTGCGCCCGGCAGTGAACGGGTCATGTAGTACAGGCCCAGAACCACGTCCTGGGTCGGCACGATGATCGGCTCGCCGTTGGCCGGCGACAGGATGTTGTTCGACGACATCATCAGCGCCCGGGCCTCGAGCTGGGCCTCCAGGCTCAGCGGCACGTGCACGGCCATCTGGTCGCCGTCGAAGTCGGCGTTGAAGGCGGTGCAGACCAGCGGGTGCAGCTGGATCGCCTTGCCCTCGATCAGAACCGGCTCGAAAGCCTGGATACCGAGGCGGTGCAGGGTCGGCGCGCGGTTCAGCAGCACCGGGTGCTCGCGAATGACTTCGTCAAGAATGTCCCAGACCTCGCCTTCCTCGCGCTCGACGTGCTTTTTGGCCGCCTTGATGGTGGCGGCAATGCCGCGCCGCTGCAGCTTGGAGAAGATGAAGGGCTTGAACAGCTCCAACGCCATCTTCTTCGGCAGGCCGCACTCGTGCAGCTTGAGCGTGGGACCGACCACGATGACTGAACGGCCGGAGTAGTCGACGCGCTTGCCGAGCAGGTTCTGGCGGAAACGGCCCTGCTTGCCCTTGATCATGTCGGCCAGCGACTTCAGCGGGCGCTTGTTGGTGCCGGTGATGGCGCGGCCGCGGCGACCGTTGTCGAGCAGCGCGTCGACCGCTTCCTGCAGCATGCGCTTTTCGTTGCGCACGATGATGTCCGGCGCGCTCAGGTCGAGCAGGCGGCGCAGGCGGTTGTTGCGATTGATGACCCGGCGGTACAGATCGTTCAGATCCGAGGTCGCAAAGCGGCCGCCGTCCAGCGGCACCAGCGGGCGCAGGTCGGGCGGCAGTACCGGCAGGATGGTCAGGATCATGTACTCGGGCCGGTTGCCCGATTCGATGAAGGCCTCCATCAGCTTGATGCGCTTGGTCAGGCGCTTGATCTTGGTTTCAGAGTTGGTGCTGGCGATATCCTCGCGCAGCTTGGCCAACTCGCTGGCCAGGTCGATGTTCTTGAGCAGTTCGTAAACCGCTTCGGCGCCCATGCGGGCGTCAAACTCGTCACCGTACTGCTCGACCGACTCAAAGTACTGCTCATCGGTCAGCAGTTGCCCGCGCTCCAGCGGCGTCATGCCCGGATCCAGCACCAGGTAGGACTCGAAGTACAGGATGCGCTCGATGTCGCGCAGGGTCATGTCCAGCATCAGGCCGATGCGGCTGGGAAGCGACTTCAGGAACCAGATGTGCGCGACCGGCGAGGCCAGCTCGATGTGGCCCATGCGCTCGCGGCGCACCTTGGTCAGGGTGACCTCGGTGCCGCACTTCTCGCACTTGACCCCACGGTGCTTCATGCGCTTGTACTTGCCGCACAGGCACTCGTAGTCCTTGATCGGGCCGAAGATGGCCGCGCAGAACAAGCCTTCACGCTCGGGCTTGAAGGTCCGGTAATTGATGGTCTCGGGCTTCTTGACCTCGCCGAAGGACCATGACTTGATCAATTCAGGAGGAGCCAGGCCGATCCGGATACTGTCGAAATCGGTGATCTGGGCCTGACGCTTGTACAGATTGAAAAGGTCGCGCATGTGTAGCTACTCCTCCTGAGATCAGGACTCTTCGAGTTCGATGTTGATGCCCAGCGAACGGATTTCCTTCACCAGCACGTTGAAGGACTCCGGCATGCCGGCCACCATCTGGTTGTTGCCGTCGACGATCGACTTGTACATCTGGTTGCGGCCCTGCACATCGTCGGACTTGACCGTGAGCATTTCCTGCAGGGTGTAGGCGGCGCCATAAGCCTCCAGCGCCCAGACCTCCATCTCGCCGAAACGCTGGCCGCCGAACTGGGCCTTGCCGCCCAGCGGCTGCTGGGTCACCAGGCTGTACGGGCCGGTCGAGCGGGCGTGCATCTTGTCGTCGACCAGGTGGTTGAGCTTGAGCATGTACATGTAGCCCACGGTGACCGGCCGGTCGAAGGCGTCGCCCGTGCGGCCGTCATACAGCTTGGTCTGCCCCGACTCGGGCAGATCCGCCATCTTGAGCAGCTTCTTGATCTCATGCTCGTCGGCGCCGTCGAAGACCGGTGTGCCCATGGGTACACCGCCCTTGAGGTTGCTGGCCATTTCCAGGACTTCATCGTCCGAGAACTGGCCCATGTCGACCCGGCCGTCGCGATCGGAGTTGTAGATCTCGCCGATGAACTGCCGGACCTCTGCGGTCTTGCGCTCCTCTTCGAGCATCATCTCGATCTTCTTGCCCAGGCCGCGCGCCGCCCAGCCCAGGTGTGTTTCCAGCACCTGGCCGATGTTCATGCGCGAAGGCACACCCAGCGGGTTGAGCACGATGTCGACCGGCGTGCCGTCTTCCATGAACGGCATGTCCTCGGTCGGGACGATGGTGGAAATCACGCCCTTGTTGCCGTGGCGGCCGGCCATCTTGTCGCCCGGCTGCATGCGGCGCTTGACCGCCAGGTAGACCTTGACCATCTTCAGCACGCCCGGAGCGAGATCGTCGCCGCGGGTGATCTTGGCCTTCTTCTCCTCGAAGCGCTTGTCGAACAGCTTGCGCTGCTTCTCGATCTGGCGGCTGGCTCGCTCGAGCAGGTCCTGGGCATCGTCGTTGCGCATGCGCAGCTTGAACCAGTCGTCGCGCTTGAGCTCCTTCAGGTAGGTCTTGGTGACCTTGTCGCCCTTCTTGATCCCGGTCGGTCCCTTGTCGACGATCTTGCCGACCAGGACCGACTCCAGGCGCGCGAAGATGGCGTTTTCCATGATGCGAAGCTGATCGTCGAGGTCCTTCTTGACCCGGCGGATCTCGTCCTTCTCGATGGAAATCGCGCGCGCGTCCTTGTCCACGCCTTCGCGGGTGAAGACCTGCACGTCGATCACCGTGCCGTCCATGCCCGAGGGCACGCGCAGGGAGGTGTCCTTGACGTCGGAGGCCTTCTCGCCAAAGATCGCGCGCAGCAGTTTCTCTTCCGGGGTCAGCTGGGTTTCGCCCTTGGGCGTGACCTTGCCGACCAGGATGTCGCCGGCCTTGACCTCGGCGCCGATGAACACGATGCCGGCCTCGTCGAGCTTGTTCAGGGTCGACTCTCCCACGTTCGGGATATCGGCCGAGATTTCCTCGGTGCCCAGCTTGGTATCGCGGGCCACGCAGGTCAGCTCCTCGATGTGGATCGAGGTAAAGCGGTCTTCCTGGACCACGCGCTCCGAGATCAGGATGGAGTCTTCGAAGTTGTAACCGTTCCAGGGCATGAAGGCGACCAGCATGTTCTGGCCCAGGGCCAGCTCGCCGAGATCGGTCGAGGGGCCGTCGGCCAGCACGTCGCGCCTGGCCACCACGTCGCCCACCTTGACCAGCGGCCGCTGGTTCATGCAGGTGTTCTGGTTGGAGCGGGTGTACTTGACCAGGTTGTAGATGTCCACGCCCGGATCATCCTCGCCCACTTCGTCTTCGTTGGCGCGAACGACGATGCGGCCGGCATCGACCTGGTCGACCACGCCGCCTCTCAAGGCCACTGTGGTCACGCCGGAGTCGGTCGCGACCACGCGTTCCATGCCGGTACCGACCAGCGGCTTGTCGACGCGCAGGGTGGGTACGGCCTGGCGCTGCATGTTCGAGCCCATCAGCGCGCGGTTGGCGTCGTCGTGCTCGAGGAACGGCACCAGCGACGCGGCCACAGAGACGATCTGGCGCGGCGAGACGTCCATGTACTGGATCGCGTCCGGCTGCTGCAGGGCGAATTCACCCATGTGCCGGCACGGAATCAGCTCATCGACGAAGCGGCCCTTGTCGTCCAGGTCGGCGTTGGCCTGGGCGATGACGTATTCGCCCTCTTCGATGGCCGACAGGAACTCGACCTCATCGGTCACCTGGCCGTCGCGCACACGGCGATAGGCCGTTTCCAGAAAACCGTACTGGTTGGTGCGGCTGTAGCAGGCCAGCGAGTTGATCAGGCCGATGTTCGGGCCTTCCGGGGTTTCGATCGGGCACAGGCGACCGTAGTGGGTCGGGTGCACGTCGCGGACCTCGAAGCCGGCGCGCTCGCGGGTCAGGCCGCCGGGGCCCAGCGCCGAGACGCGGCGCTTGTGGGTCACTTCCGACAGCGGGTTGTTCTGGTCCATGAACTGCGACAGCTGCGAGGAGCCGAAAAACTCCTTGACCGCGGCCGCCACGGGCTTGGCGTTGATCAGGTCCTGCGGGGTCAGGCCTTCGCTTTCGGCCACGCTCAGGCGCTCGCGCACGGCGCGCTCGACGCGCACCAAGCCGATGCGGAAAACGTTTTCGGCCATTTCGCCGACCGAGCGCACGCGACGGTTGCCCAGGTGGTCGATGTCGTCGACCACGCCGTTGCCGTTGCGGATGTCGATCAGCACCTTGAGCACGGCCAGGATGTCGTCACGATCGAGCACGCCCGGGCCGGTGATTTCCTTGCGGTGGACGCGGCGGTTGAACTTCATGCGGCCCACGGCCGAAAGGTCGTAGCGCTCGGCGGTGAAGAACAGGTTCTTGAACAGGTTCTGCGCGGCTTCCTTGGTCGGCGGCTCGCCCGGGCGCATCATCTTGTAGATTTCCCACAGCGCTTCCAGTTCGTTGCTGGTCGGGTCGATGCGCAGCGTATTGGAGATGTAAGGGCCCTGGTCGAGGTCGTTGACGTAGAGGATGTCGAACTTCTTGACCTTGGCCTCGCGCATGCGCTCCAGCGCTTCGGGGGTGATTTCGTCGTTGGCGCGGGCGATCAGTTCGCCGGTCTCGGTATCGACCACGTTGTGGGCCAGGATCTTGCCGATCAGGTAATCGTCCGGGACGTCCAGCGTGGTCACGCCGGCCTCGGCGATCATCTTCACATGACGGGCGGTAATGCGCCGATCCCTGGCGACGATCAGGTTGCCGTCCTTGTCGGCGATGTCGAACAGCGCGCTTTCGCCGCGCAGGCGCTGCGGCACCAGGTCGATCTTGGCATCGCCCTTGCGCAGCGTCACCTTGGTCTTTTCGAAGAAGAAGTCCAGAATCTCTTCTTCCTCCATGCCCAGGGCGCGCAGCAGGATGGTGACCGGCAGCTTGCGGCGACGGTCGATGCGGGTAAACACGCAGTCCTTGGGATCGAACTCGAAGTCCAGCCACGACCCGCGGTAGGGAATCACGCGCGCCGAGAACAACAGCTTGCCGGAGGAATGCGTCTTGCCGCGGTCATGGTCGAAGAACACGCCCGGAGAGCGGTGCATCTGGTTGACGATGACGCGCTCGGTGCCGTTGACGATGAAGGTGCCGGTCTCGGTCATCAGCGGCAGGTCGCCCATGTACACGTCCTGCTCGATCACGTTCTTGACCTTCTTGTTGCGGGCCGGCGAGTCCTTGTCGAAAATCACCAGGCGCACGGTCACGCGCAGCGGGGCGCCGTAGCTCATGCCGCGCAGCTTGCACTCGGTCACGTCGAACTCGGGTTCGCCGAGTCGGTAGCTGACGTACTCCAGCTTGGCGTTGCCGGAATAGCTCTCGATCGGGAAGACCGACGACAGCGCACCGTGCAGACCGATCTCGGCCCGCTCGGCGGCAGGGGCTTCGACCTGCAGGAACTGCTTGTAGGAATCGATCTGGGTCGAGAGCAGGAACGGAACCTCAAGAACCTGCGGGTGCTTGCCGAAGTCCTTGCGAATTCGCTTCTTTTCCGTGAAGGAGTAGCTCATGAGCGTGTTACCCACCTGATATTGCAAACCGGCCGGGTCTGGTTAAAATGAACTGCGAGGGGCCCGGAATCCACCTCACGGTTGCCTGTTGCCAGGTTTTAAAAACGGCTGCAGGCCGGGCGACTTCGAGGCCGCCCGGCCTTAAACAGCAGTCAATGCTGAACGAAACAGGATTACTTGACCTCGACGGTCGCGCCTGCTTCTTCCAGCTGCTTCTTGATGTCTTCGCACTCGTCCTTGGACGCGCCTTCCTTGATCGGGGCCGGAGCGCCTTCGACCAGGTCCTTGGCTTCCTTCAAGCCTAAGCCGGTGATGCCGCGGACAGCCTTGATGACGGCAACCTTGTTGGCGCCGAAGCTGGCCAGGATGACGTCGAACTCGGTCTTTTCCTCGACAGCGGCAGCCTCACCACCGGCGGCAGGGCCAGCGGCGACGGCAACAGGTGCGGCGGCGGAAACACCAAACTTTTCTTCCATGGCTTCAATCAGGTCGACGACCTCCATGACGCTCATGTTGGAAATGGTTTCCAGAATGTCTTCTTTCGAAACGGCCATTACTATGAACTCCTAAATGTGAACGGACTTTGGCAAGTGATGACGCCTCCGTCCTGACGTTTGACTTGTTAAGCGAATCAGGCAGCTTGCTTGCTGTCGCGAACTGCGGCAATCGTACGAACGAGCTTGGCGTGCGGCTCGGCGAGGGTACGGACGAACTTCTCGATCGGCGCCTTCATGACACCCATCAGCATGGCGATCGCCTGATCCCGGGTCGGCAGCTTGGACAGACGGTCCAGTTCGCCGGCGTCGAACAGCTGGGCTCCAACGGAAACCAGCCTGGGAATCAGACGCTCGTTGTCCTTGGCAATTTCCTTGACCAGTCTTGCCGCCGCACCCGGATCGTCGATCGAGAATGCGAACAGCAGCGGCCCGGTCAATTGCTCGGACATGCATTCGAAGTCGGTACCCTCAACGGCACGACGCACCAGCGTGTTCTTGGCAACCTTCAGATAGACGCCTTGCTTGCGCGCCTTGGCACGCATTTCGGTCATCTGGCTGACGGTGATGCCGCGGTACTCGGCAGCGACAGCCGAGTGGGCGGACTTGGCCACTTCGGCCACTTCAGCCACGACTGCCTTCTTCTGCTCAAGTGTGAGCGCCATTGGCTACCTCCGTTGAGATGAAACAGCCCTGAGTGCTGACTGTCCTTACCATTTTCCGGAACTGTCTTGCGACGGTGCCGGACCCATTGGTGGCCGTTTCGTTTGCCTGCCCCGCAGAGCGGGACATCAAACTTCCGGGCTGCACCATCTGCGCGGGCGGGAAACCCATTACCTTTGCGGTCTATCGTGATCCGCAACGACCCGCGGTCTTGGACGGGCGCTCGTTTTACCGAGCGGTCGCCCTGGAAAAGAAAGGGTTCAGCTTTCAGGGTTCAGGTGTTCCGAGGAAAGGTCCGGGCCTTAAGCCGAACCCTGACCCACCAACCTTAACCTGACCCTAAACCAACTTTACCCAGTCCTTCTCCGTAGTCTTCTTTTCCTGAAACCTGAAACCTGAAACCTGAACCCCTCGGCCTTACAGGCCGAGCGATCCCGTATCCACCGTCAGCCCGGGACCCATGGTGGTCGACACCGCGACCTTCCTGAGATATTGACCCTTGGCCGCCGGCGGCTTGATCTTGACCAACTCGTTGATGAGCGCCGTCAGGTTGCCCTTGAGGTGCTCGCTGTCGAAGTCCGCCTTGCCGATGGTGCTGTGAATGATGCCGGCCTTGTCGGTGCGGAACTGCACCTGACCGGCCTTGGCATTCTTCACCGCCTGCTCGACGTCCGTGGTGACGGTGCCGACCTTCGGGTTGGGCATCAGACCGCGCGGACCGAGCACCGTTCCGAGACGACCGACTACACGCATGGCGTCAGGCGTGGCAATGCAGACGTCGAAGTCGATCTGACCGCCCTTGATGGTATCGGCCAGGTCTTCGAAACCGACGATGTCGGCGCCGGCCGCCTGGGCCTTGTCGGCGTTCTCGCCCTGGGCGAAAACAGCGACGCGCACGGACTTGCCGGTGCCGTTGGGCAGCACGATGGCGCCCCGGACCACCTGGTCGGACTTGCGCGGATCAACGCCGAGGCGGATCGCCACATCGACCGATTCGGTGAACTTCAGCTTGCTGGTGGACTTCAGCAGCTCCAGGGCTTCGTCGATCGAGTAGATCTTGCCGGGCTCGAGCTGCTCACGGATGGCGCGCAAACGCTTGCTTCTGGCCATTATTCGACTCCTTCAACATTAAGGCCCATGCTGCGGGCGCTACCGGCGATGGTCCGAACCGCCGCATCGATATCGGCTGCGGTCAGGTCAGGCTCCTTCATGCGCGCGATCTCTTCGAGCTGTTCACGCGTGACGGTGCCGACCTTTTTCGTGTTCGGCTCACCACTACCCTTCGGGATCTTGGCCGCTTTCATGAGCAGCACCGCGGCCGGCGGGGTCTTGGTGATGAAGGTGAAGCTGCGATCGCTGTAGACCGTGATCACGACCGGCAGGGGCAGGCCCGGCTCGGTGGACTGGGTCTGGGCATTGAACGCCTTGCAGAACTCCATGATGTTGACGCCATGCTGGCCCAGGGCCGGACCGACCGGCGGGCTGGGATTGGCCTGCCCGGCCTTGACCTGGAGCTTGATGTACGCCTTGATTTTCTTGGCCATGCTTTTCTCCTCGGGTGATGGCGCCGGAGCACTTCGCTCGCGGCTCCCCGTTGGTTGATGCCACGGTCAGGCGTGCCCGACCGACTGCTTAAAGTTTTTCGACCTGCTGGAAGTCGAGTTCCACCGGCGTGGAGCGGCCGAAAATCGACACCGCCACCCGCAACCGGCTTTTCTCGTAGTTGATCTCTTCGACCACACCACTGAAATCGTTGAACGGGCCGTCCACGACCCGTACCATTTCGCCCGGCTCGAAGAGCACCTTCGGCTTGGGCTTGTCGACGCCTTCGGCGACGCGCTGCAGGATCGCATCGGCCTCGCGCTTGCTGATCGGCGCCGGCCGGTCCTGGCGGCCACCGATGAAACCCATCACCTTGGGTACATCCTTGACCAGGTGCCAGGTGTCTTCGTTCATTTCCATTTCAACCAGCACGTAGCCCGGAAAGAACTTGCGCTCGCTGCGGCGCTTGACGCCCTTCTTCATCTCGACCACTTCTTCGGTCGGCACCAGGATCTCGCCGAAGTGGTCTTCCATGCCGGCTCGTTCCACCCGCTCCTTGAGCGATTTCATCACCTGCTTCTCGAAACCGGAGTAGGCGTGAACGACGTACCACTGCTTGGCCATCAGGAACCCCCGGCCGCGCCGATCAGGCGCCGCACCACCCAGCCGAAGATGGAGTCCATGATGAACAGCATGATGGCCACGATGATGGTGATGACCAGAACGACCATGGTCGTCTGCAGGGTCTCCTGCCGCGTGGGCCAGACCACCTTGCGGCGCTCGACGTCGGTCTCGCGCAGAAAGCCGAACATCTCCCGGCCACGCGGGGTTTGCCCGACGATGATTCCGGCCACGACCACGGAGGCCAGCAGGCCCAGGACGCGGACCAGCGTCATCACTTCGCCATCGAAGTAGAAGAACGCCACGACGCCGGCGACCAGCACCAGCAAGCCAGCCGCCCAGAACATGTTGTCGCGTGGTGATGCTTTTTCGGCTGCCATAGTGTCCGTGCTTAGAAAGTGGCAGGCGAGGAGGGACTCGAACCCCCAACCTGCGGTTTTGGAGACCGCTGCTCTGCCAGTTGAGCTACTCGCCTTTCGAAAAACCGGGTTCGGGGTTCAGGTTTCAGGGTTCAGGAGTTGTTTTTCCTGAAACCTGAACCCTGAAACCTGAACGCTCGTCTACTTATTCGTGGATCTTGGCAACCACGCCGGCGCCGACGGTACGGCCGCCTTCGCGGATGGCGAAGCGCAGACCTTCCTCCATCGCGATCGGAGCAATCAGCTCCACCTGCATCTGCACGTTGTCGCCCGGCATCACCATCTCGACACCTTCCGGCAACTCCA
>SKKM01000063.1 GCA_007121485.1 Wenzhouxiangella sp.
ATCGCCCTGGTCCTGTTGATCCTGCTCGCGGCCCTGGTGCTGTTCGTGACCGAGTGGCTGCGCATGGACCTGGTCGCGCTGCTGGTGCTGTCGGTGCTGGCGATCACCGGGCTGGTCACTCCGACCGAAGCAGTGGCGGGGTTCAGCAATCCGGCGGTGATCACGGTCTGGGCCATGTTCATCCTGAGCGAGGGCCTGACCCGCGCCGGCATCGCCGATCTGATCGGCAATCGCGTGGTGCAGGCGGCCGGCGCCAGCGAGGTGCGCATGATCGTGATCTTCATGCTGGTCGGCGGTTTTCTTTCGGCCTTCATGAACAACATCGGCGTGGCCGCGCTGATGCTCCCGGTGGTGGTCGACGTGGCCCGCCGGGCCGGCGTGGCGCCTTCGCGCCTGCTGATGCCGCTGGCCTACGGCACCCTGCTGGGCGGGCTCATGACCCTGATCGGCACGCCGCCCAACCTGCTGGTCAGCATGTTCATGGAAGACTCCGGATTTGAGCCCTTCGCCTTCTTCGACTTCGCCTGGATCGGTCTGCCCATCCTGCTGGTCGGCACCGCCTTCGTCGCCCTGGTCGGTCGCCACCTGCTGCCGCGCACCGACATCACCAAGGCCACAGGCACGCAGGACCTGCAGGCGCTTTACGGCCTGCGCGAACGCATCGTCGCTCTGCGCGTGCCCGCCGATTCCCTGCTGGTCGGGCGCAGCATCGCCGATTCGGCGCTGGCGTCGGCCGCGCAGCTGATGGTCATCGCCCTGGTCCGGCAGGGACGGACCCAGGCCCTGCCCTCCGGGCGCACCATCCTGCGCGCCGGCGACGTCCTGCTGGTCCAGGGACGACTGGACCGCCTGAGCCGCCTGCAGCGCTGGAGCGACCTGGTGATCGAGCGCGAGGCGCCGGAACTGCAGCGCTCGCTGTGGTCGCATGACCGCTTCGCCGAACTGGTGGTGGCCGAAGACGCCTGGCTGGTCGGCCAGGCCCTGCATCACCAGGACTTCCGCGAACGCCATGCCGCCAACGTGCTGGCCGCGCGGCGCGCCGGCAGCGTGCGCCGCACGCAGTTGTCCGAGCACACGGTGGCCGCCGGCGACCGCTTGCTGGTGCAGGTGGATCAGGACGTGCTGCCGGCGCTGCGCGAGGACCCGAGCTTCGAGGCCGTGGCCACGGTCACCGAGGAGGACCTGAAGAAGCTCTACCGGCTCGACGAGCGCCTGTTCGTGCTGCGCGTCGCGCGCGGGGCGGCGCTGGAAGGCACCACGCTGGGCGACAACCGGATCGGGGATGCCTTCGACTTCCGCCTGCTCGCCCTGTTCCGGGAACGCAAGCTGATCGAGTCCCCCGGCTCCGACGAAGTGATCCAGGCCGGCGACCTGTTGCTGCTGCAGGGCCGCGAAGAAGACATGGACGTGCTGCGCGGGCTGCAGCAGCTGGAAAAGCTGGACGACATGACGCCCTACCTCGGCGTGTTCGAGCAGGGACAGCTGGAGATGCTCGAGGCCGCGCTGCATCCGCACGCCCGGCTCAACGGTCGCTGCGTGGCCGATCTGAAGCTGCGCGAACGCTACGCGGTGGAAGTGGCGGCGGTGTGGCGCGACGGCGAGCCGATCCGCTCGGGTATCCCCGGCCTGGACCTCAAGCGCGGCGACGCGCTGCTCATCGTCGGCCCGCGCCGCCGGCTGGCCGAGCTGAGCGCCGACCCCGATCTCATCGTGCTGAAGCCGGTGCAGGTCAAGCCCATCGACAAGCGCAAGGCGCCGCTGGCCGCGGGCCTGATGGCGGTGGCCATCCTCAGCGTGCTGCTGGGCTACCTGCCCATCCATATCGCCGCGATTGCCGCGGCGGCCCTGATGGTGGCCACGCGCTGCCTGAACATGGAGCAGGCCTACCGCGCGATCGAGTGGAAGGCGATCTTCCTGATCGCCGGCATGCTGCCGCTGGGCGTAGCCATGCACCAGACCGGCGCGGCCGAGTTCCTGGCCGGCGGCGTCATCGCCCTGCTCGGGCCCTACGGTCCGTGGCCGGTCATCGCCGGTTTGTACCTGGTCACCGCGCTGGGTACCCTGATCATCCCCACCGCCGCCCTGGTGCTGCTGATGGCGCCCATCGCGCTGTCGGCCAGCGCGGATCTCGGCATCAGTCCGGTCACCGCCATCATGGCCGTGGCCATCGCCGCATCAGCCAGCCTGGCCAGTCCCGTGGCCCACCCGGCCAACGTGCTGGTGATGGGTCCGGGCGGCTACCGCTTCGTGGACTACCTCAAGCTCGGCCTGCCGCTGACCCTGGTCGTGTTCGGCGTCACCTTCCTGCTGCTGCCGCTGGTATGGCCGATCTAGGGGCCGGGAAAGCACCGGTCCGGACGATCCCTGCATGCGAACCGGGCCTGCGCATATGAGCCAGCCCGCGGCCCTGCGCCTGTTGCCCAGCGGCGGCTCCGGCCTGGAGCAGATGAGCCGCCTGGTCGATCAGGCCAGGCACAACATCCAGCTGCAGACCTACATCTACCGCGACGATGAAACCGGGCGTAGGCTGCGCGAGCGCCTGGTCGCCG
>SKKM01000005.1 GCA_007121485.1 Wenzhouxiangella sp.
CCGGGCGGCTCGGTTGCCCAGCCGCTGAAGCCGTGCGCGATCACCTGGGCCTGCGGCAGCGGGTCTTCGGTGAGCGCCTGCCAGCGCTGCAGCACCCCGAAGCTCGGCGCGATCAGCCGAATGTCGTGGCGTTGCACCAGCGTGAGCCAGTGAGCGCTGATCCGTTCCCAGTAGGCGGCAGCCCTGGTCCGGAACAAGCGGCCACTGCCATGTTCATCGAGTGCGCGTTGCAGATCGATTCGACCGTTGCCCTCCTGCCAGTCCAGTGGATCGCGATCCAGCAGCGGCCAGGCCGGATAGTGGTCGTGCAGGATCTGCGCCGTCGGCAGCCCGGTGTGCAGCGCGTCCAGGCTGTGACCGATCAGCGAGGAGACCACGATGCGGCCCACGCTGAAGCGATGCAGGATCCTGTGCAGCAGCTCCCGGTAGCGCCGGTCGGCGCAGACCGTATCTGCGATGGCCGGGCTCAGCGGCCACTCCTGTACCACGCTGCGCCCCGGTCCGGCGGCATACAGGCGCAGGGCCTGACCGTGCACGGTGCCGTTCGGATCGCCGGAGGCCGACAGTACCAGGTGGCAGCCGCCGTCGTCCGCCGCGATCAGATCACCGATCCAGCGCGGAATGCCGCCGCCCCAGTCGTGGCTGATGTGCAGCGTGACCGGCCGGCCGTCTCGTCCCGGGCGCGGGGCTGGAGTGGGCGGTTTCTCGCTGATCAATCGCTGCAGGCGCAGGCGCGCCGGCCCAAGCACCGCCCGCGCGGCCGGATGGTCGTCCTGGCCGGCATGCAGCGGGCGTTCGGGGTCGAAAACGAACAGGCTGTCCAGCAGCAGCGCCGGCGTCGACTCGTCCAGATCGGCGGCCAGACCGCGGGGCAGGTAGAGACAGTCCAGCGGGAAGTCGTCGATCGGCGCAGCATGATGTTCCGCGCACAGCCACAGCCAGTCGTCCAGGGCGCCCGGCTCCATGGCCGGGTCGAGCCCTGCGGCCGGATTGACCGCATCGGCGTAGTTGCCCGCCGGCAGCCACGGCAGGCCGGCGTTGGGCTCAGGACGGACGCTCAGGCGCGGGCGCCAGTCGGCCGGCAGCACCAGTCCGCTGCGCAGGACCAGCAACGCGTGTTCGCGTTGTTGTTCCTGCAGGAACGCCAGCAGCGCCGCCCATGGACGCTGTTTGTGGACTCGGGGCGGCTGCCACATCTGCACCGGCGGATCGCCGTCCTGCGTCAGTCCGGCCAGCCAGTCCGGGCAGCACCGGCCGTGGACATCCGGCAGCACGATGAACTGGATCGGACGAGGGGTCTGGTCTGGCATCATGGATTTCGGGCCTGCCACAATCCCGGGTCGTTGGGCTCCACGTCCCCAGGGCGTATACTTCGCATGGGCGAACGCCGCTGACCGGCATCGCAGAACAATCCACCATTATCCCTCATCGCAGGACCGCCTTCCGAGCTTCATGGCCTCCCCGCATTCCTCCGGCAAGCGCCCTCGTGGCTGGCTGTTTCGTTTCACCCGCGCCCTGGTGCTGTTCGGCCTGGGCCTGGGCCTGGGCGCCCTGGGCCCGTGGGTGTGGTGGCTGGACCGTGAGGTTGGCCAGCGCTTCTCCGACCGCCAGTGGACCCAGGCCAGCCGCGTCTTTGCCCGCTCGCTGGAGCTTTACCCGGGTCGGCCGCTGTCGACCGACGCCCTGGTCATGGAACTCGAGGCCATCGGTCTGCGTCCCGGCGACCCGGCGTCGGTTGGCCGCTTCGGTCGTAGCGCCAGGCGGGTCGATATGCACCTGCCGGGCTTTGTCTTTCCCGACGAGGTGCTGCCCGCCCAGCGTCTGGTGGTCGATTTCGATGGCGGCAGCGTGCGCGCGGTGCAGCGCGGCGGCGAGGCCCTGACCCTGACCCGTCTGCCGCCGGCCGAAATCGGCAGCCTGATGCCGCTGGATGACCGCGATCGGACCCTGATCGCCCTGGCCGACTTCCCGCCGCTGCTGATCACCGGTATCCAGGCCGTGGAAGACCGCCAGTTCGCCCAGCATTTCGGCATCGACCCGCGCGGCCTGGCGCGCGCGGCCTGGACCAACCTGCGCCACGGCCGGGTCGTGCAGGGCGGCAGCACGATCACCCAGCAGCTGGTCAAGAACCTGTTTCTGACCCCGGACCGCAGCCTGCTGCGCAAGGCCAGCGAGGCGGTCATGGCCATCAGCCTGGAGCGCCGCTACAGCAAGGCCGACATTCTCGAGGCTTACCTGAACGAGGTCTTTCTCGGCCAGGACGGGACGCTGGCGATCCACGGTTTCGGTCGCGCGGCCGAACATTATTTCGGTCTGCCGGTCCAGGCCCTGGACACCGAGCAGATCGCGCTGCTGGTCGGCATGGTGCGGGGGGCGTCGTGGTACAACCCGCAGCGCAATCCGGAACGGGCCCGCGTGCGGCGCGACATCGTCATCGACATGTTCTTCGAAACCGGCCTGATCAACGAGGCCGAGTGGCGCCGGGCGCGGGCCGCGCCGCTGGAGGTGCGCTCGGGCAGCGCTCGGGCGGC
>SKKM01000060.1 GCA_007121485.1 Wenzhouxiangella sp.
AAGTGCCGCGAGTTGTGCCCACTCATGATCCAGTGGTCTTCGTCCGGATAAACCAGCAGGCGGCTTTCGACCTGCTGACGCTGCAGTGCGGTCCACAACTCCAGCGTATTGGCCAGCGGTACGCGTTCATCCTTCACGCCGATGGTGACCAGAATGGGGGTCTGCCAGTTGTCGGCGTACATCAGCGGGTTCTGGTCCAGCCAGACTTCGGGGATTTCCCACGGCGGCCCGCCCAGATTGGCCTCGCGATGAAACACGGCATCGCTGGTGCCCCACTGCGTGATCAGGTTGACCAGGCCGGCATGGCTGATCAGGCAGCGATAACGGTCGGTCGCGCCCAGCATCCAGTTGGCCAGATGTCCGCCGTAGCTGGCTCCGCCGGCACACTGACGATCGCCGTCGATGAATGAAAAGCGCTCGATCGCCACATCAGCGCCCTGATTGATTTCATTGGCCGGACCGCGCAGCGGATCGCCCTGGATGGCGCGGGCGAAGTCCTCGCCGAAGCCGGTGGAGCCCTTGAAATTGGTCAGCAGCACGACATACTCGCTGCCGGCCAGCAGATGGTAGTTCCAGCGAATATGCGGACTGTCGGTCCACATTGTGTGCGGTCCGCCGTGCATCAGCACCAACAAGGGATACTGCCGCGACGGATCAAACCCGGCCGGCCGCACCAGCATGTTGTGGATGCGCAGGCCTTCTTCACTTTCGAACCAGAAGTGCTCCACCGGCTGCAGATCGAGTTCGGCCGTGCGCTCGCCGGTGAAGTTGGTCAAGGCCTCATGGCCGCCCTGTTCCAGGTCCAAGCGCACGACCTCGGAAAACTGTCTGGCGCTGGCAAAAGTGGCCAGCAGCGTGGGCCGCTCCGGGTTGCTGGAAATGACCAGGTTGCCATAGGCGCCTTCGGACTGGTCAAAAGCCGCTTGCGCTTCGCCGCCCTCCGTACTGGCGACAAACAGTCGCACCAGCCCGGCGTCCTCTCCCAGCAGAAACACCTCGCCGCCGGCTGGCGCGATTGCGTAGCCCCGGACACTGTCGAAATCAGGCAGGAAAATCTCGCGCTCATTGCCCATGCCCGGCCAGTCCATGAGCATCAGCCGGGAGGCGTTGTAGACGTACGCCGTGCGCGGCGTGCGCAGGGCGAACAAGGTGTTGCCGTCGGCGCTGAATTGGACGCCGGACCAGCTATCGGCCCCGTCCGGCGCATCAACACCGGTCAGGCGCTGCGGTTCGCCGCCGCCGGCCGGAACCTGCCACAGATCGTTGTGGGTGAAATCAAAGGCGAAGCGGTCACGATTGCGGCTGGCGGAAAAAATGACCGACTGGCCGTCCGGGGCCCAGATCGGATTCAGTTCGCTACCGCCCGCGGTGCGCGCGCCGTCAAAGCCGGGCATGGCCACCAGGTCGGTGCCGGCGAGCAGATCCACGGCCTCGCTTTCGCCCAGGGTCTGTACGAACACGCGCGGCCGACGCTCATCGAGCCAGGTGTTCCAGTTGCGGTTTGGGAAGCCGGTAAACGTCAGTACGTTGTACTTGCGGGCCTCCTCTTCTTCGCGAATGCGCCGGCTGTCTTCGTCGTTCAGGGCGTCGCGATGGACGTTGCTGGTAAACAGGATGCGTTGTCCGTCCGGTGAAAAAACAGGCCGGCGCGCGCCGGTGCTGATCGAGGTGACCGGACGTGCTTCGCCGCCGCCGACCAGGTCCAGCACATGGATCTGGGCCGCGGAATCACTGTCGCGCCGGGCGCTGAAGGCGATCCTTCGGCTGTCGGGGCTCCAGCTCACGTGGGCCTCGGATCCGGTGCTGAACGTCAGCTGTCGCGGCGCTTCGCTGCCGTCGACGTGAATCAGCCAGAGATTGCTTTCGGCGTCGGCCGAGTCATAAGCGGGATGGTGGACACTGATCACGGCCAGGCGGCCGTCGGGGCTGAGCGCCGGGGCACCCACCCGGGGCATCAGCCAGAGGTCTTCGTGCGTGATGGGCCTGAGCGCATTGTCGGCCAGAACGCCGGCGGTGAAAAAAACCAGAATCAGCAGCGTCAGGGCTGCTTTGAGTTTGTGCATATCGCGCACGCTCCTTGGGGCTTGGGCTTTGAGAAAAAGAGTCCGAAGTATACGAACTGGGCCGCGCGCGGTTCAAGCTGCGCCCGTCCCGAGCGGCTAAACTACGCGCTGGATTTTTTGCAGGATTTCAGTCTGGGAGCTGTCATGCCAAGTTTCGATGTGGTCTCGGAAATCAATCACCATGAGCTGGCCAACGCGGTCGATCAGGCCAATCGCGAAGTCACCACGCGCTTCGACTTCAAGGGCACCGACTCGAGTTTCGAGCTGGCGGACAAGGCCATCGTGCTGAAAACCGAATCAGAGTTTCAGCTCCAGCAGATGCTGGACGTGCTCTATGCCAAGCTGGCCAAACGCGGCATCGACCTGGCCGCGGTCGATCCGCAAGAGCCGGTCATCATGGCCAAGACGGCAAGCCGGCAGGTGTTGGTCCGGGAAGGCATCGACGCCGACACGGCGCGCAGTAT
>SKKM01000222.1 GCA_007121485.1 Wenzhouxiangella sp.
CGCGGCGCAGCAGGTCTTCGGTGGACCGCGGCTGGACCAGTTCGACGTCCTCCTCGGTCACCGTGTAAATCGCACCCGGCGTCAGGGCCAGGTTCAAGGGATCCGGAGCGACGACGCGGATTCGGGGCAATTCCGTGGAATCCGACTCCAGACCGGAACCGCCCTGCTCGGCTTCAGCGGTCTCCGCCGCGGCCAGGCTGTTGCCAGAGGCCAGCAGCAAAGCCAGGGAAACAGCGCAGGCCAGCGGGGTTTTTTGGGTGCGAATGCTTGACATCGAAACTGACTTCCTCGTGAGTTGTTATGCGAAGCCATATCATAACGATATTCATTCCTGTTTACAGCGCCTTCTTAAGAACTGGTGAGTTCCGTTCTCGCTGACCCCGAGCTGCGATCAATCCCAGTGGCGCCAGAACCTTGGCGGGTGCGTGCCCTTCACCTCCAGCACCAGCAGGTCGCTGAAGCGCTGCCCGTTGCGGTCGGTGCTTTCGATCTCGAACACGTGGACACCCAGCGGCAGATCGGCCGGCAGCGGGGCTTTCCACAAGTGCACGTTGCGGTCCGACAGCGAGCGACCCTGCGGTCGAGGCGGGCCGTCGTTGGTACGGCCGCGGAAGGTTTCGTAGCCCTGGGTGCGCGGCTCGCCGGAGCGGCTGACAATGGCGCGGCGCGCGTCGCTGGCCTGGCGCTGCATGGCAAAGGGATCGACGAACAGTGCACCGGTGCGCGGCGCCTCGCCCTGCCCGTCCTGGGTGCGCTCCAGCGCGAACCACTCGCCCTGCCCCAGCCGCGCACGTACGCTGGTGGCCTGGCTGCCCATCCACACGTTGGCGGTCAGAAACACTTGACCCTCCAGGTCTTCCGGCGTGAGCAGCTTGGTGTCGCCCAGATCATGGATGGACACCGGCGGTACGGGATCGCGCTCACCCTCAGGCTGGCGCATCCATGCATCCAGGGTCTCGTACCAGTCGCGGAAGCGCGGGGTATTGAGCGCCACCCACTGGCCGCGGCGCGGGTCCAGACGGCTGCCGCGGTAGCGTTCGCGAAACTCGACGCCGTCGAAATCGAGCATCACCACCCCTCTGGGTCCGCCCAGGCGCTGCAGTGCCATGGGGATGCCGTCGATGTCGAAATTACCCTGCCACCAGGCGCCGGACGCCGCGCCGGCAATGATATGACGAAACGGCAGCGGGCCGACGCCGACGTTTTCCTGCCAGCCGGCGTACCACTCACCGGGTTCCAGGTTTTCCACGGTGTGGGTGTGGCCGGAAATGGACAGCGCCGGTCGGCCTTGCAGCAGGGCGTGAATCTCGGGCGCGTTGTCGGTCTGGTGAACCACGCTGTGAGCGTCGCTGAAGGACACCAGCGGGATGTGGTGCAGCAGCACGATCAGGCGGTCTTCGGGAATGTGGGCCAGCAGGTTTTCCAGCCACTGCATCTGAATGTCGGGCACCCGACCGTTGTAGCGCGGGCTCTCGCCCAGGCAGAATTCACGGCCGGGCAATCGCGTGTCGTCTTCGCCGCAGGGGTAATAAACGTTGTTGAGCGAAATGAAGGTCGCCTGTCCGATTTCGAAGGCGAAGTAAGACGGCTTGACCATGCGCCGCCAGGAGTCGGCCGAATGGGCCATTTCAGTCGCGTCGAAGTCGAGGTCGTGGTTGCCGAACACCAGCCACTGCGGGACGCCCACTGCGGCGCCGACGTGCATCAGGCGATCCAGCAAGTCGAGGTCGTCGCCCATGACGTCGCCCACATAGATCATGCAGTCGCCGTCGGTCAGGCCCTCGTCGAGCAGGTCGACCACGGTGCTGGCGCGAAAAAAGCCGATCTCGTCGTTGGAATAGGTCTGGCTGTCGCCAATGACGGCGCAGCGGAAAGCGTCGCCTTCAGGCGTCGGCAGCAGGGGAAAGTCGATACGCTCCGGCAAGGGTCCCGGGGCCGGCAGACCGCCGAAGCGCAGGGGCTCGGGCGTGCCGCCGGCCTTCCAGGTGAAGGCAAACTGCGGAATCTGGCGCTCGTCCACCGGCACGCGCCAGCCGGAGGGCTGGACCACGGTCACGTCCATGTCCGATCGCACCGGCAACTCGTAGCGGCCCCGCTCGTCGGTCACCGTGACGTCCAGTCCGTTGGACACCAGCACGCCGGCAATCCCCGGTTCATTGGCCTGGCGCAAGCCGTCGCCATTGAGGTCGGAAAACACCACGCCGCCAATCGTGGCCGGAACCGGTATATCGGCATTGGCCAACGCGAAATGCGGGAGGACGAGCAGGAAGATCAAGGCCGGCAAAACACGTCGCTGCATGACAGTACGATGGAATCAAGCCAGATCGCTTGATAACAGCTTTTCGCTGCGGGCGCATGAAAAAAGCGCGGGATCTTCGGCCCGAAGCTGGCCGTGTGGTCATCGCTCGCACCCTGACGGCCATGTTGACCGGCCTGGCCAAGGCCTCGGTCCGGCGCCACGATCAGCACGGCCAACCCAACGCCGACCCGGTGGCGACGCAGCGGACTCAGGCGTTCCGGCCCAGGCCGAACAGGTCTTCCAGCTCTTCGGGGCTCAAGTCGATGGCGCCACCGCCGCCGAGCAGGCCGTCGATCAGTTCGCGCTTGCTGGCCTGCATCTGCTGGATCTTGTCCTCGATGGTGTCCTCGGTCAGCAGGCGGTAGACGAAGACCTTCTGGTCCTGCCCGATGCGGTGGGCGCGATCGGTGGCCTGGTCCTCCACCGCCGGATTCCACCACGGGTCGTAGTGGATCACGGTGTCGGCCGCGGTCAGGTTCAGCCCCACCCCGCCGGCGCGCAGGCTGATCAGGAACACCGGCGCCTGGCCGGACTGGAAGGCTTCGACCACTTTCTGGCGGTCGCGGGTCTGGCCGGTCAACTTCAGATAGGGAACGCCGCGCTTGTGCAGCTCGCGCTCGATGATCTCGAGCATGCGCACGAACTGCGAAAACAGCAGGATGCGCCGGCCCTCCACCACCATCTCCGGCAGCAGGTCCATCAACAGGGCCAGCTTGGCCGAGCCCGCTGCCGGCACCGACGCGTGCGGATCCAGCAGGCGCGGATCGCAGCAGATCTGGCGCAGCTTCAGCAGCGCGTCGAGAATGACGATGCGGCCCCGCTCCGGACCGTCGACGCGCAGGGCCAGACGCACCCGCTCCTTCATTTCCTCGCGCACCGCCTCGTAGGTCTTCAGCTGCTGGCCGGCCAGCGGCACGCTGCGCACGATCTCGGTCTTGGGCGGCAGCTCGGGTGCGACCTCGGCCTTGCTGCGGCGCAGAAAGAAGGGCCGGATGCGGCGGGCCAGCTGGGCCCGGCGCTCCTGGTCACCGCCCTTCTCGATCGGCTGGCGGAAATGGGCGCGGAACCGGGTGTCCGAGCCCAGCAGGCCCGGCATCAGGAAGTCGAACTGGCTCCACAGCTCGCTCAGGTTGTTTTCCAGCGGCGTGCCGGTCAGGCACAGGCGATGCCGGGCCTGGAGCTGGCGCACCGCCTTGCTGGCCCGGGTGCGCGCGTTCTTGATCGCCTGCGCCTCGTCCAGGATCAGCAGGTGCCAGCGCTCGCGCTTGAGCCAGTCGATGTCGCGCCCGAGCAGGGGATAGGTGGTCAGGACGAGGTCGCTGTCCTCGATCCACTGGAACTGGCCCCGGCGTTCCGGGCCATGCAGCAGCAGGGTCTTGAGATTCGGGGCAAAGCGGCGCGCCTCATTCTTCCAGTTGAACATCAGGCTGGTCGGCGCCACCACCAGCGCCGGACGATCCAGCCGGCCGCTCTCCTTCTCGAGCAGCACATGGGCCAGGGTCTGGATGGTCTTGCCCAGACCCATGTCGTCGGCCAGGATGCCGCCGAAACCGGCCTCGCGCAGGAACTGCAGCCAGCCCAGCCCCAGGCGCTGGTAATCGCGCAGCTGGGCCTGCAGGCCAATAGGCGCCTGCACCGGCAGGATCTGCTCGAACTCGCCGAGGCGACGCGCCACCGCCGCCAGCCCGGCATCGCCGACCAGCGGCCAGGCCTCCGCCAGCTGGTTCAACTCCGCCAGGCGCGCGCGGCGCATGCGCAACACCCCGCCGGTCAGCCGGGTCTCGGCTTCGGCCAGTTCCGGCACGGCGGTCAGAACGCCACGCAGCCGCTCGGCCGGCACGGGCAGCACCCGACGGCCGCCCAGGTCCAGCATCAGGCGCCGGTCCGATCCGCGGGCGGCAAGCATTTCCCGTAGCAGCATGGGGTTTGCGGTGCGCGACCATTGGGCCAGGGCAGACAGCAGGCTGATCCGCTCGCCGCCGACCTCGATCAGCAGGTCGAGCACGATCCAGTCCTGGCCGGCGTCGACCAGCCGGCAGGCCCAACGCTGCGGCACGACGCGCTCCAGCATCAGGTCGCAGGCCTTGTCGAGAAGCCAGCCCTGCCCGACCAGCTCGTCCAGGGATTGCTGAATCTGCACCCAGGATTCAACCAGGCGGTCTCGTCGGCCCGGCACCAGCGACCCGCCGCTGCCGGGCGGATAGTCCAGGCCATCGGCCTCGGTCAATCGGACCAGACCCAGGGCCTCCAGCTGCGTCTGGCAAGCTTCCTCGTAGTCGTGATCGCGCTGCGCCGTCAGCACCCGGCGCGTCCCAGACTCCGCATCCGGAGGCAACAGGCGCGACTCGCCCTCGTGATCCCAGGCCAGTTCCAACGGACCGTACTGGAAACTCAGGCTGACCGACGGCAGGGGAAGGAAACGTCCGCCGCTGCCCACTTCGACATTGGCCAGGCGCAAGCGCGGGCGAGGCCGCCCGCACTCGACCCGCTGCACATCCAGCGCGGTCGGCCGCGGCAGCGCGCTGTCCTCGGTCGCCAGCCGGGCGATGAGGGAGCGCGCCTGGCTGGCATCTAGCCTGCCCCCGGCCATGAGCTTGAGCGCTCGCTCGGGCTCCAGCAGCGGGCGCACAGGCCGGCACTGCCCCGTCGTCCGATCGACCACCCAGGGTGGATTCAGCGGCAACTGCAGCAACTCGCCCATGGCGCTTTCCGGCAGATCGAAACGCAGGTGCTGCGAGCCGTCGTCAAGCAACAGCCACTGCACATTCGCGCGCAGGGGCTCGGCCGCCTGCAAGGCCGGCGCTTCGGGAGATTGCCAGTAGCAGCGCCCGGACTCCAGCAAGGCCCGGAACAATTCTTCCGCCGACGGCGGCAAGGGATGCCAGGTCAAGCCCGGCACCAGGATCGAGCGCTCGGCCAGCTCGTGCAGGATGCGATAGTCCTCGTCGGCGACATAGGCCGGTCGCATCTCCTGCTGCAGCAGGCTCAGCGAAAACGGCACCAGCTCCCCGATGACTCCGGCCAGGGGCGAGCGCACCGGACTGACGCTCAGCTCCCCGCCTGGCGATAACTGCAGCAGATAGAGCAGACGGTGTCGCGGCCTGGCGCGCTGTGCGGCACCCGATTGCATGCGCAAACTCCGCGCTAGGGTCCCAGGTACAGGACCAGGCCCAGCAGCCCGAGCAGCGCGCCCAGGGTGATCAGCAGGCCGCGAATCATCACGCGTCGTGCCTGCACGGGCCCCTCTTCCTGCAGGATCTGCATGCGGCTCTCGTCCAGCGCGTTGACCGGCTGGTGGTCCGCATCTTCAAGCAGCTTGAGCGCATCCTCGTACTGCGCCGCCAGCACGGCCCACAGGGCGGCACGATCGGCCTGGCCCCGCGTGAGGCCGGGTTTCAGCACCGTCAACTCCGACACATGGGTGGCAATCCCGCGCGAGCGCAGAAACGCCGCGCGCTCTTCGGCGGCGGACAAGGAGGGATAGCGAGCGATCAAGCGCACGGGTTTGTCATCCGGAATTCAAGCCAACCTTCAAATTTTATCCTGAGCGCTGCACTGAACGTTCGCCCGGTTCCGGCTGCCGAACCGGGCAGCGGTACAGGCGCCGGCCAGCCACTTGTTCGCGCACGATGGGTGCATCCGTCTCGAAGCTGGACTGGCCGGCCCGACCAAACACGTAATGGCGGTAGTCGCCGCGCCGCCAGCCGGCCGCCTTGAGATCGGCCACGCGATCCGGATCATTGGTCACGCCGCCGGTTTCGACCGAGCGCCACATGAGCGCATGGGCCGCTTCGGCCAGCGCCCGCAGGCGTGCGAGGTCGAGGTCCACGGGGCGCTCGGCCGGATGCACGCCGGCCAGGTAGAGAATCTCGGAGCGCAGGTAGTTGCCGACCCCGGCCAGAAAAGACTGGTCGAGCAGCAGGTGGCCCAGCCGGCGGCGCGCGAACTGCGGTTGCGAGATCCAGGCTGCGATCGCCTCCGCGTCTGCGCCACTGGAGAGAATGTCCAGACCGGCCCTGCGGATGAACGGATGCTCGTCCAGAGCGTCGCCTTCGATCCACTCGATGTCCGAAGCGCTGTAGAGCAGCGCCGAGCGCTTGCCGGTACTCAGGGCGAGGCGCAGCTGGCGCCGGGTGTCGGGCCGCCGATCGGGCGTCGAAAACATCCAGCGCCCATACAGCTGGTTGTGCGTATAAATGACCGTACCCCCCTGAAAGCGAATCAACAAGGCCTTGCCCAGCGTCTGCACCCGCTCGATCCGGCTGCCCTCGAGCACGCCCGCCCGTGCCTGGAGGTGCGGGAACGCGAACCAGACTTCCTTCAGCGGCGCGGCGCCGACCGCCTGCTCGACGCGTCGGGCCACGCGGAACATTTCCGGCCCCTCCGGCATGGACGTCAGTCCCGACCGGCCTGGAAGCCGGCCCAGATCAGCAACAACCAGCCGAACATCAGGCTGACCCCGCCGATCGGCGTGACGTAGGTCAGCGACAGCACGCCGGTGATGGCCGCGGCATAGATGCTGAAGCTGAACAGGACGGTCCCGGCAATCAGGAAGGCGGCCGACATGTTGATCCAGCGGCTGGGGCGCGCGCCGCACAGGAGACTCAGGCCCAGGGCCGTGACGATGAGGGCACCGACCTGGTGGTAGCGCACCGCGGTCATCACCCAGCGCCAGACCTCGGTTTCGACTCGCTGCTGCAGCAAGTGCTCGGCCGAGGCGCCGATCACCACCGAAAGCAGGCCAAGCGTGGCTCCGGCAACGAGGACAGGGTTCATGAGCAAACCGGCATGAGAGCGATCCGGCAGTATCGACCAGCACAGGTCAGCGCCATGGCAAGGCCTTTGTGCCCTGCCGTCGGCGCAGCGGCAGACGGGACGCGGAAACGTCTCGGATGTCGCGCTCTACCAGGTGCGCGTCCCCGGTCCACCCTTGAACGGGCCGCTGACCCACGAACTGATCCAGCCGCCGTAGAAATCACCCTCCTGCGGCCGGATGCGCTCATCGGCGACATGGCAGGCCTCCACGCGCCCGGCATAGAAAGAGACGTGATCGCGCATCCGTTCATCGCGCGGATCCGGATAAGCCCAGCACACATCCTCGACCAGGCCGTTGCCGGTGCGCAGGTGCCAGTAGCGGGCCTGCCCTTTCCATTCGCAAAAGGTTCGCGTGGCGCTGGGCTCGAGCAGCGAGAAATCGACATCCTCGGGCGGGAAGTAATAGCAAGGCGGGTGCGAGGTTTCCAGGACCCGCAGGCCGCGGTTCGTTGCGGCCAGGATCCGGCCGCGGTCTTCGACGCGGAGCGGCCAGTCGATGCACTCGAGGCGTGGCGGGCGCGGGTAGTCCCAGACGGACTCATGTTCAGGCAGTCGGCTCATGATGCGGAATATTCCTCGATTGGCAACACTTTGCTCACCGGCCAGCATGAACTTGACCGGGTCAATGCCGGGAAAAGAAGCCACGCTGGGCAGAATTTGACCTGGATCAATATTGACAATCATTCTCATTCGTTATACTGTCGGCAACATGTATGTATGCATCTGCAATCGCCTGAAGGAAGACTTGATTCGGTCGCTGGCCGAGCAAGGACTGGGCTTTGAGGAAATTCAGGCAATCACCGGCTGCTCCAGCACCTGCGGCAGCTGCCGCACGTTCGCCGAAGAGCTGGTGCTGTCCGTTCAGATCCGAGCTCATCAGGTCATGCCTCTGAGAGTCGTCGCCAGCACTGCCTGACCCCAACTTCAAGCCTGCCGCAGCCTCGCCTCGCGGTCACAGAGCATGGTGGGCTGCGATATAGTAATGCGCTGGATTTTGACTCAAAACAACAGGGACTGAAGTTCAATGAAAGGCGATCCGCAAATCATCGAATGGCTCAACAAGGCGCTGAAGGCCGAACTGACCGCGATCAACCAGTATTTCCTGCACTCGCGGATGTATGAGGACTGGGGCTTCGACCGGCTGGCCAAGAAGCTGTACCAGGAGTCCATCGAGGAGATGCAGCACGCCGACCTCATCATCAAGCGCATCCTGCTGCTCGAAGGACTGCCCAATCTGCAGGACCTCGGTCGCCTGCGCATCGGCGAAACGCCCAAGGAAGCGCTGGAGTGCGACCTGGCCCTGGAGCTGGAGGCCGTGCCGATGTACCGCGACGCGGTGGAGTACGCGGAAAAATGCCGCGACTACGTCAGCCGCGACCTGTTCCAGTCCATCCTCGACGACGAGGAAAACCACGTCGACTGGATCGAGACCCAGATCGGCCTGATCGACAAGATCGGCGAGAAGAACTACTTCCAGACCCAGATGTCGCCGGCCGACGAAAGCGAGTAGGCATCAGTCCGGGCTGAGCACCTTGCCCGGATTCAGCAAGCCATGCGGATCAAGCACCTGCTTGATCCGCTTCATGGATTCCAGTGCGGTCGCATCAGCGCTCTGCGCCAGGCGTCCTCTCCGCAACAAGCCGATGCCGTGCTCGGCAGCAATGGATCCGCCAAGCGCCAGCACGCGCTGAAACACCCGATCGTTGATCTCCCGCTCCAGGGCGCGGAATGCCTGGGCGCCCATGCCTTCCGGCTGGCTCAGGTTGAAATGCAGATTGCCGTCGCCGAGATGGCCGAACACGCAGGGCCGGATTCCCGGCACCAGCGCCGCCAGTTCAGCAAGGGCAGCCTCCATGAACTCCGGAATGACCGCCGTCGGCAGGGAAATATCGTGCTTCAGGCTGAGCCCGCCCGCGCTCTGCGCATCGGAAATCGATTCCCGCAGACGCCAGAATTCAGCCCGTTGCGCGTTGCTCTCGGCCAGCACCGCATCGGACACGCCATCTTCTTCCATGGCTTCGCCCAGCACCTCGAGCAGCGCGCCGCGCAACCAGTCACCGGCCGCCGCGCTGTCGCATTCGACCAGCACGTGCCACGGCGATGCGACATCGACCGGGCAGCGCGCGGCGCCCAGGTGATCCAGAACGAAGCGCATCGCCTGGGCCGGCATCAGTTCGTAAGCGGTCAAGGTCTCGCCCAGCGACCTGCGGGCCCGGCGCAGGACGGCCAGTGCAGCCCTTGGCGAGGCCAGCGCCAGCCACGCCGTCTCGCGCTGCTGCGGCAGCGGCTGCAGGGCCAGGGTCGCGGCGCTGATGATCGCCAGCGTGCCTTCCGAACCGACCAGCAGTTGGGCCAGGTTGTAGCCGCTGTTGTCCTTGCGCAGCGCCGACAGGCCGTTCCAGACCCGGCCGTCGGCGAACACCGCCTCCAGGCCCAGCACCATGGCCCGGGCGTTGCCGAAGCGGATGGTTTGATTGCCGCCGGCATTGGTTGCCAGGACGCCGCCGATGGTGGCGCTGCCGCCCGAAGCCAACTCCAGCGGCAGTCGAAATCCGGCCTCGGCTGCCGCCTCGCCGGCCTGTTGCAGGGTGCATCCGGCATCGACCGTCAGGCTGGCCGAATCCGCATCCAGCCGGCGCAGCTGACGCATGCGCTCGAGGCTGACGAGCAGCTCCGCGCGCTCACCGCAGGCCACTGCGCCCCCGACCAG
>SKKM01000287.1 GCA_007121485.1 Wenzhouxiangella sp.
AGGGGCCGCGACTCAAGCCCAGCCAGCGATCCAGTATTCCGGCCTCGGCCAGGGGGTGGCGCACGTGCAGGGTCTGGATGAAGCCCAGCGGCCGCGCACCGGCGCGCAGGGCGTCGTCCAGGGCAATCAGCGCCGCCTCGTCGCGGTCGCGCACGGCCAGCTCCGGGAACTCATCGCCCTGGTGCAGCCAGCCGTCCAGCACCGAGCGCAGCAGGCGCCAGTCCGGCCGGGTCGGGTCGTCGGATTCGAACAGCGCGCGCGGCAGAAAGCCCCACCAGCGCGCGAACAGGCCGGCAACGTCGGAGAACGGGTCCATCTCGCCGTTCCAGCGCCGCAGGTCATCGGCAATCAGGGTGCGACCGGAGGCCTCGGCCGTGTCGGCCAGCCAGTCCTTCCAGCTCAGCGCGCGATCCGAAGTCTGGTCGAGCTGGAAGCGCAGCATGTCGGACTGATCGAAGCGGTCTTGCGATTCGAGCAGGGCAGCGGCGCGGCGAATACGGTCCTGGTAGTAGAAGCCGGGTAGGGCGAAGTCCCAGTCCGCGGCGGCCAGGTTGTTGGCGTTGGCCAGCCAGCCCTGCTCCGGGTTGAGGGCAAACGGGCGCTGCTCGGGGGGATGGAAGCCCTGCCACTGGTCGTTCGCGTCGGCGCCGTCGAGCACGCGGTGAAAGCGATCGTGCGGACGCACCGGCACCGGCGTGGACTGCACGTAGCCGATGTTGCCGGCGCGGTCGGAATAGCTCCAGTTGACCGACAGCGCGCCCATGTCGCTGGCAGCAGCCCGAAAAGCCTCGAAGTCCTGCGCGCGGTTGATGCCTAAGCCCGAGCGCAGCAGCGGCGCGATCGGCAGCTCGAAGCCGGCCCAGCGCAGCACCAGCAGTTCGGTCTCGCTGGCCCCGACCACCTTGCCCAGCGGGGTGTACTGGAAGGTCTCGATCCGCGGCTGCTCGCGATCGCGGATGAAAATGACTTCTTCGCGTTCGATCAGGGGCAGCCAGCCGTCCGGACCGCGCACCCGGGTCGGATCCTCGGGATCCCGCTCCATCCGGTACAGCTCGAACAGGTCCACCGGCGCCACCGTAAAGGCCCAGGCGATTTGCCCATTGTGGCCCATGGCGACGAAAGGCAGGCCCGGTGCGGTCACGCCGACCACGTCCAGACTCTCGGCGCTGTGGATACCGGCCGCGTACCACAGGCCCGGCGCGATATCGAACTCCAGGTGCGGATCGGAGGCGTGCAGGGCGGCCCCCGAATCCGACCTTTCGGGCGCGACCACCCAGGTGTTGGAGGCCTCGGTCATGCGCGCGCTCGGAACAGTAGGCAGGCCCCGGTCGGTGAGCGTATGCAGCCAGTCGCCGGCCTCGGGCCCGAAGCTGTCGGTGATGGCGCCGAAAGCGTCGCGGATCTGCTGGACCAGGGTCAGCGGGAAAAAGGTCTGGTAGTAGGCAATGGCCAGCACGTCGTCGACGCTCCATGGGCGCGGCTGGTGGCGCAGCAGCAAGAACTCCGGCGGCAGGCGCTGATCCGACTTGATGCGCGCATTGATGCCGGCGACGTAGGTCTCGAGCAGACGGCGGGTGTCGGCATCCAGCCGCGGCGGGTCCTCCTGCACGCGGCGGGCAAAGCCGAAGCCGCGATGGACGATGTCCAGCTCCAGCGCCGCCGGTCCGACCAGCTCGGCCAGCTCGCCGCCGGCCAGGCGCCGGATCAGCTCCATCTGGAACAGGCGCTCACCCGCATGCAGCCAGCCCAGCGCGTGCAGGGCGTCGGCGTCGCTGTCGGCGTAAATCCGCGGAATGCCGCGTGCGTCGAACAGGATCTCGACCTCGGCCTCCAGGCCCGCCAGGGCGACGCGGCCTTCGTACGGCATCAGCGAGGCCGCCATCCAGAAACGCCCGCCGAGCCAGACGGCGGCGAGGAGAGCGATCACGGTGATCAGGCTGACCCAGAAACTGCGGACCAGGGTGCGGCGTGTCGATAGGCTCATGAGCGCGAAGAATAGCGGATGGGGAGGGGCCCTTTGCCTATAATTCCGCTTCTTTCCTTCACAACCGGCTCCGACCGGGGGATTCAGTCCCATGCCCAAAGTCAACGAGATCAAGCGCGGCCAGGTGGTCGAGCATGAAGGCACGGTCTATGCCGTGCGCCAGATCGACCGCTCCGCGCCGACCGCCCGCGGCGGCGGCACCATCTACCGCTTCAAGCTCGAAGCCATTCCCGGCGGCGAGCGGCGCGAGCTGAGCTTCAAGGGCGATGACAGCCTGAAAGAGGCCGACCTGACCCGCCGCCAGTGCGAGTACTCCTACCGCGACGCCGACGGCTTTGTGTTCATGGACGGCGAGGACTACAGCCAGTACGTGCTGTCCGAGTCCGACATCGGGGACGCCGCCGACTACCTGCTCGAGGGCCAGACCGGCATCTACGTGTTGATCATCGGCGAGCAGCCGGTGGCCATCCAGCTGCCGCAGTCGGTGATTCTCGAAGTCGCCGACACCGCGCCGGTGATGAAGGGCGCCAC